>RFPI01000058.1 GCA_009926205.1 Methylophilaceae bacterium | reverse complement strand
TCACGCTGACTTAGGCATCAAAATGAGTGGGAGTGGTGATTTGACGCCTTGGGCCAATCAAGGCGTATTGTTGCTGAATGCCACGCTCACGGTAGAAATGGGCAATGCGGGTTCGCATCAGAATCGCGGTTGGGAAAAATTTACCGATGCCGCCATAGCGGCATTGAATCAACATCGGCAAGGACTGGTATTTGTCTTATGGGGCAGTTATGCGCAGAAAAAAGGCGCCATGATAGACCGGTCGCGGCATTTAGTTTTAAGCTCCACCCATCCATCACCACTCTCAGCCCATCGCGGCTTCTTTGGCAATCATCAGTTCTCGCAAATCAATGCCTATTTACAGCAACGTGGCGAAGCGCCCATCGATTGGCAACTTTAATTGAGTTAGGCTAATTGCCAGTGTACGGCTTGACCGGCTCGCAACGGGATCAATTCATCAGCCCCAAACGGCAAACTAGCCGGCATAGTCCACGACTGCTTACGCAAAGTAATCTTGCTTTGATTGCGTGGTAAGCGATAGAAATCTGCCCCATAAAAACTGGCAAACCCCTCCAAGCGATCTAAAGCGCCAGCTTGCTCAAACACTTCTGCATAGAGCTCAAGTGCATTGGCAGCGTTATACATTCCTGCACAACCACAATCGCTTTCTTTAGCGCTCTTGGCATGAGGTGCGCTGTCCGTGCCTAGGAAGAATTTTGCACTACCACTGGTCGCAGCTTTTACCAACGCACGTCTGTGGGTCTCACGTTTCAGCACAGGCAAACAATAGTGATGCGGTCTTATCCCACCGGTAAACATGGCATTTCTATTCATCAATAGATGATGTGGAGTAATCGTAGCTGCTACATTAGCTGAAGCGGCAGCTACAAACTCAGCGGCATCTTGTGTGGTGATATGCTCAAACACGACACGTAAATTTGGGAAGTCACGCAACATGGGTTGCATGATGCGCTCAATAAATACTTTTTCTCTATCGAACACATCAATCTCTGCGTCAGTCACTTCACCATGTACTAATAGTGGCATATCCACTGACTGCATAGCCTCGAGCGCCTTGGCACATTTGCGGATGTCGGTCACGCCTGAATCGGAATTTGTGGTTGCACCAGCTGGATATAATTTAACGCCATGCACGATGCCACTTTGCTTGGCTTTAACAATTTCATCAGGCGCAGTGTTGTCCGTCAGATACAACGTCATCAAAGGATTGAAAGATGACCCCGCTGGAACAGCCTGTAAAATTCTTTGGCGATACTCTTGCGCACGTTGGGTCGTGGTGACCGGTGGACGCAAATTAGGCATCACAATCGCGCGTTCAAAACGTCGTGTCGTATCTGGCAAAACCGAGGCCATTTCTGCGCCATCGCGTAAATGCAAATGCCAGTCATCGGGTTTAATGATGGTGAATTCAGTCATCTTGTTTCATCTTTAAAGCAAAGTCATACACCAGATTTTTTTTCGCGCCGGTGATTTCTGCGCACAATTTTACTGCTTGTTTTAGAGGCAATTCTGCCATTAACACTTTTAGGGGTTTTTGCCATGCGGAGGCATCGCTCTCTTCTGGTTGTTTCAATTGAGGAGATAATACCAAAACAAATTCACCGCGTAGTTGATTGCTATCCTCTTGCATGATGCGCAAAATCTCAGCCAAAGGCGCGCGATAAATGGTCTCAAATTGCTTGGTCAATTCGCGTGCAATCAGCATCTCACGCTCGGCACCGAGCACGTCCAAACTATCTTGTATACAGGCGAGAATGCGATGAGGCGCTTCATAGAATACGATACTGTGAGGCAGATGGGCATACTGTTGCAAAACGGCTTTGCGTTGTTTGGATGAAGCCGGCAAAAAGCCATAGAACTGATAACCGCTACCCGCCATACCCGCTACGGACATCGCGGCAGTCACCGCACTCGCCCCAGGAATCGGCACAACTCGCACACCCGCATTCAACAGCACATCCACGACTACTGCCCCAGGATCGCTGATTGCTGGCGTACCTGCATCGGTAATTAGGGCAACGCTCTGCCCCTGCTGTATTTTTTGCAACAGGGTTTGCGCAGCTTTTTGCTCGTTATGTTCATGCACTGCTAGACATTGTTTGGTGATTCCAAAATGCGCCAATAAAGGAGCGCTATGCCGCGTGTCTTCGGCCGCAATAAAATCGACCTGCTTGAGAATTTCTATGGCCCGCAAAGTAATATCCTGCAGGTTTCCGATAGGCGTTGCCACCACATACAATGCAGGTGTTATTGGCTTGATTGTCTGCTCGCTCGCGGTAGAATTCGACATAGGTTGAATTGTACTGTTAAAAATAATAATCGCGCTGAACAATAATCAAAATATCGAGGAAAATATGATGCCCAATACTTCATCTGGCGCTCAAGCCGAGCAACTTGCCTTGGAGTTTTTACACAGTCAGGGATTACGCTTAGTCACCCGTAATTTCCGCGGACGCTTTGGTGAAATCGATTTGATTATGCGCGATGGTGAGACATTGGTTTTTATCGAAGTCAGGTTGCGCAATTGTTTTGCATATGGCGGAGCTGAGGCCAGCATCACTGCCAACAAGCAAAATAAGATACGGCTGACAGCCAGCCAATATATGCAACAACATGGTGAGCAGGCCTGTCGCTTCGATACTATTTTAATGTCTGAACTGAATCGTAGTGGGATTGTCTGGATAAGAGACGCTTTCTAAGAGTGTCTCGTTTGACTTAAAGTTATCTAGGGATTTGACCCCCATATCAGGTAAAATAGCGAGATGGATTTACATAATCGTATTAACGAACATTTCAAGCAGAATGTTCTGCTTACCAGCCAACTCGCGCCTCTTCTTGCAGAACCCATAGAACAAGCTAGTGCACTTATCGCGGAAAGTTTACTTGCCAGAAAAAAGATTCTCGCTTGCGGTAATAGCGTATGCGCAGCTAATGCACAATATCTAGTAAGCCGCTTGATGGGCCATCTTGACTTTGAGCGCCCCGGTTTGGCCGCTATCAATCTTTCGCAAGATATTCAATTAATCACTGCAATGGCGCAGACGAATGATTTAGCCCAGCTCTACAGTCGGCAGATTTCAGCACTGGGTGAAGAAGGTGATGTGCTATTCGCCATGTGCATGTCCGGGGAATCAGACAACGTCACGCAGGCTATTCTGCGTGCTCGAGAAAATGGTTTGCAAGTCATTGCCATGGTGGGCGGAGATGGTGGTGAAATGATGCAAGCACTGCAGGATACCGATATTTTGATTAGTGTTGCGAGCCACGAAATAGCTCGCGTACAAGAAATTTTCATTCTCGTTATTCATTGCATATGTGATGCAGTGGATAGCATTTTATTAGGAGTCGAATAATGTTTTTGAAACATTCCAATGGTAGATTTTTGGTCCAAGCTTTAGCCATCATCGGGCTTGCCGTTCAACTGAATGCTTGTATTCCGGTCGTGGCAGGCGGGGTAGCAACGACTGGCGCGATGGTGTCCGATCGTCGTAGCTCTGGAACATTTATCGATGATGAAACCATCGAATTGAAAGCTGTCAAAGCCATCACAGATAATCTGGGGGCAAAGGAAATTCATGCCAATGTGACAAGCTATAACCGTCACATTCTGATTACTGGCGAGGTGGGTACAGAAGAGCACAAGGCAAAAGCTGAGTCAGCGGTTCGTGCAGTTGACGGCAATATCAAAAAAATTACCAATGAGCTAAAAATTGGACCGAACTCTGAGCTGTCCTCGCGTGCCAAAGATACCTTTATCACTTCCAAGGTCAAAGCAGAGTTCATTAAAAAGAATCTCTTCCCTGCGACTTATGTGAAAGTCATTACTGAGGCAGGCACCGTTTATTTGTTGGGAATAGTGACGCGTAAAGAGGCTGAAGATGCAACCAATTTGGCGCGCAATGTTTCTGATGTAAAACAAGTAGTAAAAGTATTTGAATATATCGACTAATTTTTTAAAGAGTAATCTCATGAGCAAAGAAATTATCATTCAAGGTCTAACTCGTGCTGGCAAGCCATTTCGCCCCAGCGATTGGGTGGACAGAATGTGTAGTACCTATGCCAGTTTTGGCGCTGATCGCAAACTAAAGTATTCCCCCTACTTAAAACCAAAAGTCGTAGATGGCGTGCGTTGCTTAGCGGTCGATATGAAGTTGAAAGATGTGAATCCTGAGGGATATCAACAACTCATGCATTTCGCTAGTGAAAACAATTTGAATGTATTGGATGACACTGGCACCAGTATCGAAGTCCCTCAATAAGTCTTATTCAGTGTGAGATTAGGGCCCGCGTTTATTGCTGGGCCCATCTATCACCTGCTCAATCTGTTTGCGGCTAATCGCCCCTCGTTTCGTAAAAACCAGTTGTCCTTGTGGGTTATAAATCATCGTAGTAGGCAATAACTCAATCTTGCCTAATTGCGCTCGCACACTGTCATTGGATAACACAATCGGATAAGACACCAACATATCATCAACGAAGTCGCGCACTTGCTTTTCTGATTGATAGTCTTGGGCAATCCCAATCACCATCAAGTTTTGTTGCTTGCGCTTATCGTACAACATCACCAAATCCGGCATTTCCTCCAAACAAGGCGGACACCAAGTCGCCCAAAAATTCAGCAATACCCATTTGCCTCGATAGTCACTCAGCTTGTGTTCCTGTCCAGACATATCTTTGAGTTTAAACTCTGCCGGCGCAGAAAAAGCAGGGGCTGCGCTTGCAAGTATGCAAAGCGCCAGGAACGCCAGTACGATTTTTGTTTGCTTCAAAGACATCATTACAATACCCAAAATAGTCAATATTTCAGCATGATAGCTAAAGCTTGCATGCAATCCATGTCATCAGCATGAGATATTACTTCACTTAATCGTTTTTTTTCGCTAGCATTATACGAAACGCAATTTCTACGTTCTGAATTCGGAACAAACTTCAAATTTTCAAACTTATTAGAGGTTCAGATGAGTGACCAGATTTTATATGTAACTGACGCAGCCTTTGAGCAAGAAGTGTTGCAGTCAACAACACCAGTATTAGTCGACTATTGGGCTGAATGGTGTGGCCCATGCAAAATGATCGCCCCAATTTTGGACGATGTGGCTAAAGAGTACCAAGGCCGTATCAAAGTAGCCAAATTGAATATTGATGAGAATCCTATGACACCACCTAAATATGGTATCCGTGGTATTCCTACCTTAATGATTTTTAAAAATGGCAATGTTGAGGCGACTAAAGTGGGTGCTTTATCCAAATCACAATTAACCGCTTTTATTGACAGCAATATCTAATCCATATAATCTTTGAGACCAATGGGTTTGCAATTCTGCAAACCCATCCAAAACTACCTTCCCCTGTAAACATCATTTCTTTCTCGAAAGAGCCTTTTATAGCGAGTCCCTTATGCACTTATCCGATTTAAAACGTTTACCTGTAACTGAATTAGTCGACATGGCGATTGAAAACGAAATTGAAAATGCCAGTCGTATGCGCAAGCAGGATCTGATTTTCGCCCTGCTAAAAAACAAAGCTAAAAAAGGCGATAGCATTTTTGGCGATGGCACATTGGAAGTATTACAGGATGGTTTTGGTTTCTTACGTTCACCTGATACCTCATATTTAGCAGGTCCAGATGATATTTATGTTTCACCCTCGCAAATTCGTCGTTTCAATTTGCATACTGGCGACACCATCAAAGGTGAAATCAGAACGCCGAAAGAGGGCGAACGCTATTTTGCCTTGGTCAAAGTTGATGAAGTCAACGGCGAGACCCCAGAAAACACCAAACACAAGATTCTGTTTGAAAACCTTACCCCGCTTTTCCCAACCAAGCCTTTAACACTAGAGCGTGATATCCGTGGTGAGGAAAACATTACTGGTCGAGTGATCGATATGATCGCCCCAATTGGTAAGGGTCAACGCGCACTATTGGTAGCGAGTCCTAAGAGCGGTAAAACGGTGATGATGCAACATATTGCCCATGCGATTACCGCGAATCATCCAGATGTGATTCTGATTGTGCTGCTGATTGACGAACGTCCAGAAGAAGTGACGGAAATGGTACGCTCGGTCAAAGGTGAAGTCGTCGCTTCGACCTTTGATGAACCTGCCACACGTCACGTACAAGTTGCAGAAATGGTATTAGAAAAAGCCAAGCGCTTGGTTGAGCACAAAAAAGATGTGGTCATCTTGCTCGATTCGATTACCCGTTTAGCCCGTGCATATAACACCGTGGTACCCGCTTCAGGCAAGGTATTGACCGGTGGTGTAGATGCCAATGCCTTACAGCGCCCAAAACGTTTCTTTGGTGCCGCGCGTAATATCGAAGAAGGTGGCTCGTTGACGATTATCGCGACCGCCTTGGTAGATACTGGCTCACGGATGGATGATGTGATTTATGAAGAGTTCAAGGGTACCGGTAATATGGAAATCCACTTGGACAGACGCATGGCAGAAAAACGGATTTATCCTGCGATTAATGTGAATAAATCTGGTACACGCCGTGAAGAATTATTGATCGACAAAGAAATCCTGCAAAAAATTTGGGTATTGCGCAAACTGCTCTATCCTATGGATGACCTAGAGGCGATGGAGTTCTTGTTGGACAAGCTAAAAGCCACGAAAAACAACAATGACTTTTTTGATAGCATGCGACGTGGTTAATAGTTGATTATTTTTCCTTTTTCCTAGATAATTGCGCGCTTTCCGTAAAGCGACTGAAAGAGAAGACGATATGAGAGCGGATATCCATCCAGAATACAACGAGATTAAGGTAACTTGCAGCTGCGGCAACAAGTTCACTACTCGCACGACCATAGGCAAGGAAGTGATGAACATTGAAGTTTGCTCACAATGTCATCCTTTCTACACTGGTAAGCAGAAGATTGTTGACACTGCTGGTCGCGTTGAGAAATTCCGTCAAAAATACGGCATGTAATTTCGTATATTTAAAAAAGGCAGCTCAGGCTGCCTTTTTTATTTTAAACTTAGCCAACCACCACCGTTAAGCTCGCTAAATACAACTCAATTAACCATGGCTTTTGAAATTGATCATGACTGGGAAGGCAATCTCGCCACACCCACTGCCCGTATCGGCGAAAAAGCCAAGATACGACT
>RFPI01000057.1 GCA_009926205.1 Methylophilaceae bacterium | reverse complement strand
ATACCCATCCTTGCCATCGCGATGATACAAACGTGCAAAAACACCCAGCACTTTGATATGTCGCTGGGCGCCCATCCACTCGAAATCACGATAAAACTCAGCAAAATCCTCTGCTACAGCAAGGCCGCGTTTTTTGGCCAACTGCCAATAACGAATGACGAGATCGAGCACTAGTTCCTCATCCCAGCGGATATAAGCATCTTTTAACAGCGACACTAAGTCATATGTCAGAGGACCATAGACAGCATCTTGGAAATCCAACACCCCCAAGCTACCGTCTTCACGCACCATCAGATTGCGTGAATGGTAGTCTCTGTGAACATAAGCCACTGGCTGCGCCAAAATATTACTGAGTAATTGCTGATAGATATTATTCAGCAGCTCCTGCTGTCCTTGATCTAGGGTCACACCCACATGTTTTGCGATATACCACTCATCAAATAAGCGCATCTCACGCATCAGCAATGCCTCGTCGTATGGGGGCAATTGGTTGGGCTGACTGGCCACCTGCATCTCAATCAGTATTTCGATGGCTTGCAGATACAAATCAATAATTTTAGGGACTTCTTGTTGGTTCTGAACAGCCGCTAACAAAGTGGTACTACCAAAATCAGATAACAACAAGAATCCCTGCTGTAGATCTTGGGCGATTAACTCAGGGACAGGAATGCCTGATGCAGCTAAAAGCTTATCCACCTTCACAAAAGGCGCAGAATTCTCTTTGTCGGGCGGTGCATCCATCGCAATCAGCGAGTGATTGTCGGTGGTGACACGGAAATATCGGCGAAAACTAGCATCTGCCGAGGCAGGGCTAATTTGATAAGCTTGGCCAGGCAATGTTTGCTCGAGCCAGTGATTAAGTTGTTGCAGTCTATCCAATGACAACCCCTGTTTTTTGGTAAAAATGCCTAATTAAGTAGCAAAATAGTATGAAAGTCCGCACAAATAATAGGACTTTGCCCTTTCTTCATATATCATATGGGCTTTTGTTTGGCGGACAGCCGGAATTTTAACATTCAAACCCTAATGTACCGGAGCAATTTGCTTTCGCTAAATGAGTATTGTGCTAAATAAACTACTTATAAAATCTATCATGCCTCTAGCGTTATTAACGCTACTAACAGGCTATGTAACGGCAGAAGAAAATGCCTCCCCTGAGCGCCCAAAAGCCAAGGCGCCCAGCACTCAAGCTGTATCTAAAAACTACAGCGTATTGCCAAGTGATGAAGATTCCCCTGATTATGCTCAATCCCCTTTAGATGAGAACAAAGTTAAGGCTGGTGGTGGCATTATTATCGAAGGTGATAGGCTAGATATATATCTAGATAAAACATTTACAGCCCTTGGTCATGGAGTGTTAGATAAACAAGACCAGCATATTGAAGCTGACAGATTAGAGTATGACACGCAAAACAAAACGATTCATGCTGTCGGCAATGCGAAGATTAAAACGCCTGACACTTACGCCACTGGTGATCAGCTTCACCTAAATTTAGATGACACCATCGGTCAAATGACCAAAGTCAATTTCACTTTAAAACAGGCCCCTACACTCGGTGTTCCTTTAACAGCTTTTAATCAAGCTAGCATGAGAGATGTTGATTTAACTGGTGGCGATCCACTTTCCAATATGGTAGCCAATCCCAATCAAGTTCCTACAAAAGCAAAAGCAGGGAAAAAATCTTCAGACCAAACACGCGGCGATGCAGAGGTTCTGTTTTTTGAGGGTGAGGGTAAAAAACGTGCCGTACAGTCTAAATTTACCTCCTGCGAGGTTGGTAAGGACGATTGGTTTATCAAATCCTCAGAAATCAAACTTGATGATATCGCTAAAGAGGCACAGGCAAAAAATGCAACCGTTGAGTTTAAGGGCGTTCCAATACTTTACTCACCCAGCATGAGTTTTCCATATGGCAATGAGCGAAAATCTGGTTTCTTAAGCCCTATCTGGGGTACCACTTCTAAAAGTGGTTTTGAATTATTAACACCTTACTATTTCAATTTGGGCCCCAATCGTGACGCCACAGTTTCTGCTCGCGTGTTGAGTAAGCGCGGGGTCCAACTTCAAGGTGAATATCGCTATTTAGATGACAACTACAGTGGCTACAATATTGTTCATTACTTGCCCTCTGACAGTCTAACTGGTGACAATCGTTTTCTATTATCTAGTCACCATAAACAGAGTTTCGGCGATGGCTGGTATGGCAATTGGGATTATGACCGTGTCTCTGACTTCAATTATTTCTCTGAGCTTGGCAGCCGATTGATTATGACCAGCCGAGTCAACTTATTGCAACAAGCCACAGTGGGCTACAACGATGCACAGTGGCAATTTAATGTGTCAGTGAATAAATTCCAAACGCTATCAGATGATAAAAATACATACCCTTATCAGCGACTACCCTCTGTAAACTTGAACTATAACAATGACTTTGGTCCTTTGACGTTCAAGATGATTAATCAAGCAACACGCTTTGAGCTTGACTCAAGTTGGGACAATAATCGGCCAACCGGTAATCGCTTTGTGACTTATCCATCACTCAGCCTGCCAATTTCGAGTTCTTACGCATTTATTACCCCCAAAGTGGGTGTTCATCACACCACCTATGGCCTGAATAGCACTGCGGGTGGATTTGATGACAGATATCAGAGAACCTTACCAATTCTCTCTTTGGACAGTGGCTTGCAGTTTGAAAAAGAAACACGTGTGGTGAATCGTGGATATACCCTTACCATGGAACCACGTATGTTCTATGTGTATATTCCTTATCGAAATCAGTCAAACTTACCGCTATTTGATACCACCTTTGCCGATTTAAATATGGCTACGCTGTTCACTGAAAATCAATTTGCAGGTTTTGACCGAGTCAACAATGCCAACCAAGTCAGTTTGTCTTTATCTAGCAGAATGATTGATTCCAGCACTGGCAAAGAAAGATTATCTGTTTCATTAGGCCAGAGATTCTATTTTACCGATCAAAAAGTCACTTTAGCGTCGGGCACAGAAAGCATCAATCAGCTCTCTGACTTCGTCGCTACTATGAATGCATCATTAACCAATCGCTGGGATATGTATGGCGGATGGCAATTCGATACCAGAGGCAACACCAACCGGGCAAACTTTGGTGCGCGTTATATGCCAGAACCAGGTAAGGTATTAAATCTAAGCTATCGTTATATTGATAGCACTTTAAGTCGCGTCATCAATGGCAGTGCGGTAAATCAATTCAATATATCGGGTCAATGGCCGATTACCCCTGAGTGGTATGCCGTTGGGAGATGGAATTATTCAATCGAGAACTCGAAGACAATTCAAGCTATCGGCGGCCTTGAATACGACGCTGGATGTTGGCAGTCCCGTTTTGTTGTCCAACGTTTGTCTACAGCGACAACCACCGCCAACTATGCGCTCTTCTACCAACTTGAGCTGGGCGGCATGGCGTCGATTGGCACTAGCCCCTTCCGTATCCTAACAAGAAACATCCCGGGCTATACCCCTAGCTCACAATTTGATAACACTAGATTCGATCAATATGAATAACCCAGTTTTACAACGCTTGAGTTTATGTTTTGTTTTATTGGTTTTACTGACCTCACGGTTAATCTACGCAAATGATGATGTGCTGAAAATTGATCGTATCGTTGCTCTTGTGGAACAGACCGTCATCACTGAAAAAGAACTGAATGATCGTATTAAAACGCTGGTTAATCAACTAAACAAACAAAAGATAGAAATCCCACCAACCGACGTCCTGCAAAAGCAAATGCTTGAGCGCATGGTGCTTGAAAAGCTCCAAATCTCTTTTGCCCAGCAAACCGGACTCAAGGTGGAAGATGCATTATTGGATAAAACTATCGAGCGTATTGCTGAACAAAATAAATTGGATTTGGCTGAATTTAAGAAAGCGTTAGCCTCTGAGGGAATGAGCTTTAGAAGATTTCGCGAGGACCTTAGAAATGAAATTCTGCTCTCTCGCCTAAAAGAGCGAGAGGTGGATAGCAAACTCAGCATCACTGAAGCTGAGGTAGAAAATTATCTATCCCTGCAGAGTAAAGAACAACAAAGCGATGAATACAACCTATCGCATATCTTGATTCGCACACCAGAGGATGCCTCACCCAATAAATTGGCTGAGTTAAAACGTAAAGCTGACGATGCCTTCAACCAAATCAAATCCGGCAAAGATTTTGCTCAGGTTTCCGCTGCCCTATCCGATGCCCCGAACGCACTTGAGGGCGGTCAGTTGGGTTGGAAAAATATTACGCAGCTTCCTTCTTTATTTGCAGATGCCGTTCGTAATTTGAAGCCAGGCCAAACCACCGAAATACTTAGAAGTGCAAATGGCTTTCATATTATCAAGCTCAATGAGCGTCGAGGCGGAAGCTCGCCATTGGTCATTACGCAATCTCATTTGCGCCATATTTTGATTAAAGTGAGTGAAGTCACTAGCGAAAAAGAGGCGAGACAGCGCATGGAAATTATTCGAGAGCGCGCTGAGCATGGAGAGGACTTTGCCGAATTGGCTAAACAATATTCTGAGGATAGCTCTGCATCAAACGGAGGAGATTTGGGTTGGGTCAACCCTAACGAAAACCTTCCTGAGCTTGATCGCGCGATGGAAAAGTTAGCAATTGCCGAAATTAGTCCGATTATTAAATCGCAATTTGGTATTCATATTATTCAGGTGACCGAGAGACGTCAGCAAGATATGTCTAAAGAGGCAGCAAAACTCAAAGCCCGCCAAGAAATTCGCGCTAGAAAATCCGATGATATCAAGACTGGATAAGAGAATTACGCGACAAAGCCTTCGTTGAAATTCGACTCGAAGACAAATTCTAATTAATACCTTGGAAAAGACCTTACCGCATATTGTGATTACTGCCGGCGAACCTGCCGGCATTGGTTTGGATTTGTGTGTTTTATTATCCAAACAATCACTGCCTCCCGTCATTCTTACTGTTGTGTGTGATGCAAATGCGATTCTTGAAAGAGCAAAATCGCTCAATGTAGCACTGCGCTTACTAGACAAACCATCCATACATCAAGGCGATGGAAGTCTTTATATTTCTCACATCGAAACCCAACAAGCTGTTCAAGCGGGTCAGTTAAATTCGGCTAACAGCGCTTATGTACTGCAATGTCTAGATTCGGCCATTTCGGGCTGTCTGAATGGAGAATTTGATGCCATGGTGACGGCTCCAGTTCATAAAGGCATCATCAATGACGCCGGAGTAAAATTTAGTGGTCATACAGAATATTTAGCCGAAAAAAGTGCAACCGATCACGTCGTCATGATGTTGGTTGGGGGAGGAATGCGGGTTGCATTGGCCACTACGCACCTTCCACTGAATCAAGTTAGCCAACATATCCAAGCCCAAAGTTTGCAGCGTACGATACAAGTATTGCACAAGGATTTACAACAAAAATTTGGCATTCAGCAACCTCTCATCATGATTGCAGGACTCAACCCTCATGCCGGAGAGCAAGGACATTTAGGCACTGAGGAGGTAGACGTTATGATTCCAGTGATTGAGACACTCAAAAATGAAGGCTATCGACTGATGGGTCCACTGCCAGCTGATACCCTATTCTCAGCCAGCAATATTCAACGCGCTGACGCCTTTTTGGCGATGTACCACGACCAAGGTCTGGCTGTACTCAAACACGCCAGCTTCGGTGAGGGGGTCAACATCACGCTAGGTCTGCCATTTATCCGTACTTCTGTTGACCACGGCACAGCTCTTGATTTAGCTGGGACAGGCAAGATTGAATCAGGCAGTTTTCATGCTGCAATCAAACTCGCTATTGAATTAGCACAACCCTCAGCAGCCTAATTCCAACGATGAAGCACCAAGCAAAAAAGCGTTTTGGACAAAACTTTTTGGTGGATCAAAGCATCATTCAGTCTTTAATCTCCGCCATACAACCACAAGAAAATGATTTGATGGTTGAAATTGGACCCGGATTGGGCGCTCTGACCAAACCATTACTAGCTCACCTCAAGCATCTGCACTTAATTGAAATTGATCGCGATATTATCGAGTGGATGCAAGGCCAATACCCAGCAGAAAAAATTACGATTCATGCCAGTGATGTGTTGAAGTTTGATTTCGCGCAGTTGCTCACAGCGGGGAACAAGCTTAGGGTGGTAGGAAATCTACCCTATAACATTTCCAGCCCTATTTTGTTTCATTTGCTGCCCTCGCTTGCATCCATTCAAGACATGCATTTCATGTTACAAAAAGAGGTAGTAGAACGCATGGTGGCCGAACCCTCATCGTCTGAATACGGACGTTTGAGCGTGATGTTGCAATACTACCTACAAATGGAATATTTGATGACTGTCCCGGGAACTGCGTTTGATCCCCCACCCAAAGTGGAATCTGCATTTGTCAGATGTGTACCACACACTCAGTTACCCTACATCGCCAAAGATACAGAGTGTTTTGCCAAAGTTGTCACCATGGCATTCTCACAGCGCAGAAAAACCATTCGAAATACACTCAAGGCCTTACTGACAGACGCAGATTTTGTTGCACTCAATATAGATTCACAATTGCGCGCAGAAAATTTATCTGTACAACAATTTGTAGAAATCAGTAATTACTTGGGCTGATATAATCACAATATCAATAGACGGAGAAAGCAATGCGATTAATTTTGTTGGGCGCCCCTGGCGCAGGAAAAGGCACTCAAGCCACTTTTATCAAAGAAAAATTCAATATTCCACAAATTTCTACTGGCGATATGTTACGTGCCGCAGTTAAAGCAGGCACCCCTCTTGGTCTCAAAGCCAAGAGTTTTATGGACTCCGGCGGCTTGGTTCCTGATGAAGTGATTATTGGCTTAGTCTCCGAGAGAATAAAAGAGTCTGACTGTGCTAACGGTTTCTTATTCGATGGTTTTCCTCGCACGATTCCTCAAGCTGAGGCCATGAAGCAAGCCGGTGTCAGCATAGATTATGTGGTTGAAATTGATGTCCCCGATGCTGCAATTGTTGAACGTATGAGTGGTCGCCGCTCACATCCTGCCAGTGGCAGAACCTACCATATCAAATTCAATCCACCCAAAGTGGAAGGAAAAGACGACATCACTGGCGAGGCATTAGTACAACGTGAGGATGACAAAGAAGAGACGGTTTTAAAACGTCTTGAGGTCTATCACAGCCAAACCAAGCCCTTGGTTAAATATTATGTAGACTGGGCCAATAGCGGCAGTGCTGGTGCACCCAAGCATGTCTTTGTTAACGGCCTTGGTGATATGAACGCGATTAAAGAAGAAATTTTTAACGCACTCAAATAAATCTCTTGTCGGCAAGTAGTTTGAACTTAAGCTTCCTTGCCGACTCTCAAGTCTCAGGCTATAATGCGCGGCTTTCGTTTTTACGAAAAGTCTGGATTGGTGATGTAGCTCAGCCGGTTAGAGCGCAGGATTCATAATCCTGAGG
>RFPI01000056.1 GCA_009926205.1 Methylophilaceae bacterium | reverse complement strand
AGGGCGCATATGCGCCCTTTTTTATTTTCCAGTGGCCAATTTAATAAACTACAACTGAATAATTATGACTATAATAATCAAAGATACCCTTATATCGCCCTAACAATAAAAACACTCGGCACATAATTAACTCAGTTCATTGAATGATGGCGAAAATGATTATGATGTTTGGAATCACTTTTCTGCTGCAGAAGAGTTGATTATTCAACAAACAATCACGGTGATGTAGCCGCATCTCATCCGTCACTTTGTCAAAATAAAAACGTCCTCAGTTGAGGGCGTTTTGGATTGCATACTGTCTGCTTATTTACGCAAAGACATACGTTTCATGGTGTCATCTTTATCAATCAAGCGATGTTTCAATGCCCCTAATACATGCACCGCTAATACCACCAGCATCGCAGTGCCCAGTGCCTAATAATTCATGCACCTCTGCAAATGTCTCGCGCAGGTCTTTATTGTCTAGACCTTCGAGTAGTTTGATACCAAACCATTGCAAACCATATTTGCTGTACAGCGACATAATGATGCCTGCCACTGGAATCAATACCATCAGCAAATACAAACTATGGTGACCGCCTGCCGCTAATTTTCTCTCCCATGCTTTGAGTGAGCTGAGCAGTGCTGGAGGACGATGGCTTAAACGCCAATAAATTCGGAATAACACCAAAGCCAGAATTGTGACGCCTAAGGATTTGTGTAGATTGAAATAGAAAGTTCTGGGCGACATCTCTTGTGCGACATTCCATTGCGCGATGCCCAAGTCAAATAAATCAAAACTCATCACCTTGTCGGCATCTTTGGGCAGCTCTGTCATATACCAGCCCAATAAAAACATAAACACGATTAATGCGCCGATTAGCCAATGCAAAATAATGGCGGTTTTTGTATAACGTTGTGTACTCATTGTGACTCCCCTGTTCTATTGTTTCTGGTTAAATTATAGCGCAGTAGTCAAAGCTAGCGACAGTATTTAGAATGGGGTCTTGAACAAGGAGTCCAGCATGTTTATAGCCCGTCAAATTTATCGTCAACTTTGTGGCATGTTGTTGCTCGCAAGTGTTGGACTTTTTATCCCCAATGTCGTCTATGCCAGTCCTTTAGCAATGCAACAAGTCGCGGATGGCATCTATGTCCATCGCGGTGCGCATGAGGATTTGGATGAGGGCTATCACGGCGATATCTGCAATATCAGTTTTGTGATTGGCGAAAATGGCATCGCGGTGATCGACACCGGCGGCAGTATCAAAGTGGGCCAGCAATTATTGGAAAGCATACGCGCGATCTCTTCACTGCCGATTTTGTATGTCATCAATACCCATGTGCATCCTGATCATATTTTTGGCAATGATGCGTTTGTTTCCGCAAAAACGCAATTTGTTGGGCACGAGCGATTGGCTGAGGCGATGGACAAACGCCAAGACAGTTATATGCGCATCAGTCAGCAGTGGTTGAAGCAGGATTTTGCTGGCTCACGCATGGTGAAACCAAGTATTGCAGTGAAAAACAAGCTGCAAATTGACCTAGGTAAGCGCGTACTCACTTTGACGGCACACCCGACTGCACATACCAATACCGATTTGACTGTGTTTGATGAAAAGACCGCTAGCTTATGGACTGGGGACTTGTTATTTATTGAGCGTACTCCGTCGATTGATGGCGATATAAAGGGTTGGATTAAGGTCAATGAAGCGCTACTTCAGTCGCCTGCCAAGCAAGTCATTTCTGGTCATGGCCAGTTAAGCGCGCAACAAACTTGGCAACAAGCGATGCAGTTACAACAACAATATCTCACCACTTTGTTGCAAGAGGTCAGAGCCAGTATCAGCAAGGGAATCACGATGGAGAAAGCCATGAACAGTGCCGCCATCTCACAAAAAGGCGCTTGGCAGTTGTTTGATATCATTAATCGAAGAAACGTCAATAACATTTATCCAGCGCTTGAATGGGAATGATTATCAATACTTATTTGCGCTCAGTGTATAATATGCCTCTTTTTTTTATCTAATTAACCGCTGTGGCGCTGCTTACCCAACATAATCATTCAGACAAAGTGCTGAATTGGACGCTTTTGCTGTCCATTTTTGTGCACGCCGTAGGCATCTATCTGATTCCTAAGATTGACTATACGCCTGAGCAAGAGCCTAAAATCTTGACAGTTGAGCTCGCCCCACCGCCTCAGCCACAAGCCGCGCCTGAGCCACCGCAACCGGTTCAACAGCAGCCGATCAAACCGCAGCCAGTAAAACCTTTGCCACAAAAAATTCCCACGCCTGTGGCCGAGAAAAGCCCAGAGCCTCAGCGTGTAGCAGAGCCTCCACCGAATATTATTACTGCGCCCGCTAAACCAGAAAACCCAGCGCCTGTGGTAGCCCCAGCGCCGCCAGCCCCTCCAGAGCCTGTCAGAGCACCGCCACCACCTCCGCCTCAAGTCGATTATGATGGCCTCAGCCAGCAATATGCGCGCTTGATTAGCCGCGAAGTGGCCAAGAACAAACAGTATCCGAAAGTTGCGCAAATGCGTGGTTGGCAGGGTGAGGCGATTATCCAAATATTGGTAGATGCCAACGGTAAGGTATTAGAGAGCAGGATACATACCAGCAGCGGTTTTGATATTCTCGACAAACAAGCCATCAAGATGGTGAATGAGGCGAATCTCCCATTGCCCCCAGAAGCGCTCAGAAACAAACCGATCAGCGTTCTGATTCCGATTTCATTCAAGCTTGAATAAGCTGAACTAATCATTCTGCCCCTGCTCAGATAGCAAAAGGCAGGTTTTTTAGACTTCCAACACATTTCACACTTGCCTTTATTGGTTTTTTTAACAACAATGTACAAAAGGCGATAACACATCATGACTACCACTCTTACCGTACCTGATTTTGAGCTGCCCTCCACCGGCAATAAGACTTTCAAACTTTCGCAACACCTCAATCAGACGCTGATTATTTATTTTTATCCCAAAGACGCTACCCCAGGCTGCACGACCCAAGGGCAACAATTTCGTGACCACTATGATGAGTTCAAGGCCTTGAATGTTGAGATTGTCGGGGTTTCTCGTGACACGATACGTTCGCATGAGAATTTCAAAGCTAAATATCAATTTCCTTTCGAGCTTCTGGCAGATACTGAGGAAATCGCCTGCAAGATTTTCGATGTCGTCAAAATGAAAAAAATGTATGGTAAAGAGGTACGTGGGATAGAACGCAGCACTTTTATACTCGACGCTCAGGGTAAAATTATTAAAGAGTGGCGCGGCGTAAAAGTGGATGGTCATATACAGGAGATTTTGACTTTTCTGCGCAGCTAGCACGTGAACAAGAGCAGATAAAATCAGCTAAGGACCAATATGGCAAAAAAACAGGCAAATGAAAAAAAATTATTTGTATTAGATACCAATGTCCTCATGCACGATCCTTCGAGCTTATTTAGATTCGAGGAACATGATATTTATCTGCCTATGGTGACGCTTGAGGAGCTGGATAACAATAAAAAGGGTATTACCGAAGTTGCTCGCAACGCACGTCAAGCCAGTCGCTATCTAGAAGAAATTGTCGCCACCAGTGGCTTTGATTTGGAACAAGGCTGCCCCTTGGGTATACGCGGCAATCAACACGTCAGTGGCAGCCTGTTTATGCAGGCCTCTGCCCTACCCTACGAGCTCCCGATACTCGCCGGCAGCAAAGCTGACAATCAAATTTTAGGCGTGGTCTTGGCATTGAGAAAAATGTACGCAGACCGCCAAGTGATTCTGGTCAGCAAAGACATCAATATTCGAATCAAGGCACGCGCACTCTCGATTCCTGCGGAAGATTACTTTAACGATAAAGTACTAGAAGACAGTGAGCTCCTGTATACCGGCATGCAAGAGCTGCCAGAAAATTTCTGGGAAAAACACAGCAAGAACATGGAATCTTGGCAGGATGCTGGTCGCATGTTTTATCGTATCAGTGGGCCGATGTGCCCCGATTTCTTGGTCAATCAATTTGTCTTTTATGGCTATGACAAACCTTTCGAGGCCATCGTCCGCTCGATTGAAGGCAAAACTGCGGTGCTCGAAATCATCAAAGATTACACACAAGCCAAACATAATGTTTGGGGAATCACCGCGAGAAATCGTGAGCAAAATTTTGCCCTGAATTTGTTGATGGATCCGGAGATTGATTTTGTCACTTTGTTGGGTCAGG
Organism: Methylophilaceae bacterium; assembly: GCA_009926205.1. Classification (GTDB taxonomy): domain Bacteria; phylum Pseudomonadota; class Gammaproteobacteria; order Burkholderiales; family Methylophilaceae; genus RFPI01. The sequence continues at coordinate 3,659 of RFPI01000056.1, read as the reverse complement.
CCGGCACTGGTAAAACATTGCTCACCTTGGCTTCTGCACTGACACAAACTTTGGACAAAAAGATTTATAGCGAAATTATTATGACCCGCGTGACCGTCCCTGTCGGTGAAGACATCGGCTTTCTACCGGGCACAGAAGAAGAAAAAATGGCGCCTTGGATGGGTGCATTAGAGGACAATCTGGACGTGTTGAATAAGTCGGATGAGGATGCCGGTGAATGGGGTCGTGCAGCGACACAAGATTTAATCCGCACGCGCATCAAAATCAAATCACTCAACTTTATGCGTGGTCGAACTTTCTTGCACAAATTCCTCATTATTGATGAGGCGCAAAATTTAACTCCTAAGCAAATGAAGACGCTGATTACCCGTGCTGGCCCTGGCACCAAAGTGGTTTGCTTGGGTAATATCGCGCAAATTGATACGCCTTATTTGACTGAAGGTAGCTCTGGATTGACTTATGTGGTGGATAGATTCAAAGGCTGGTCTCACAATGGTCATATCACGCTTACCCGCGGCGAACGTTCTCGCCTTGCTGATTTTGCAGCAGACGTTTTGTAGATATTAATGACGCGCGGTTTTTATACTCTTCTGGTGGCTCAGTTCATTTCTGCGATTGCAGATAATGCCCTGTTATTTGCTGCCATTGCGCTACTGCATCAGCTGCAAGCACCCACTTGGCATGAGCCATTATTAAGAGAGTTTTTTGTCATTTCGTATATCCTGCTGGCACCTTTCGTCGGGCCTTTTGCCGACGCGCTTCCTAAAGGTCGCGTCATGTTCCTCAGCAATGGCATCAAATTCTTTGGCTGCGCCTTGGTTTTTATTGGTCTTCCGCCCCTGTATGCGTATGCCATCGTGGGCATCGGTGCTGCCGCTTACTCACCTGCCAAATACGGGATTTTGACGGAAATGCTGCCTGCCAAAGATCTGATTAAAGCCAATGGCTGGATGGAGGGCACTACGGTGTCTGCCATTATTTTAGGCCCGGTATTTGGCGCCAGCGTGGCAGCCGATAATCCATTTTTTGGCATAGCGGTGATTACTGGATTGTATTTATTGGCGGCCTACTTTAATTACTACATTCCCAAAGTGCCGATTGATCACGCGATTCCGCAACGCTCATTAAGCTTCCTGATTAAAGATTTTTGGCATGCATTCATTACCCTTTGGAAAGATGCACAAGGTCAAGTGTCCCTCGCGGTCACCACCTTATTCTGGGGGGCTGGCGCGACCCTGCAATTCGTGGTGTTAAAGTGGGCGAATCTCAGATTGGGATTTGATAACGAGCAAGCGACTAAATTGATTGCCATTTTGGCTGTAGGAATCGCCATAGGCTCTATCCTTGCTTCTATCTATATCAAGCTTGAAAAGGCTGCAGAAGTGATTCCTGCGGGCATGGTGATGGGCTTATTAGTCGTGGCCATGGTCTTTGTCCATGATGTCATCCCCGCCATTATTTTGTTGTTTTTGATTGGCGTATTGGCAGGCTATTTCTTGGTCCCCCTCAACTCTCTGTTGCAACACCGTGGCCACCAATTATTAGGCGCAGGCCATTCGATTGCGGTGCAAAACTTTAATGAGAATATCGGTATTTTGGTGTTGTTGGGGATTTATACGCTGATGGTAGGTCACAACTTTCAGATTAATACGATTATCGTCATCTTTGGTCTATTTATTACCCTGAGCATGGGCATCATCTACCATCTCTACCACCAGCATATCAAACACAAGATTTAGTGCAGTTTTACTCTTGGTTCAAAGCGACGTGTTAATGCACGCGCAATCATCTGCATAAACACCGTGAAAAAGCCATGCAGCGCCATCAGATGCATTTGATACAGCGATTGATACATCATGCGTGCAAGCAAACCTTCAATAAACAAGGCACCGCCAGAGAGTGAGCCCATCAGGCTACCTACTGTCGAATAACGTCCTAGATTCACCAAAGAGCCGTAATCGCGATAGACATATTCCGGCAAACGCTTCTTGCCCTTGACGCGCAACTTCATGGTTTTGACGAGCATGGAAGCTTGTTGATGGGCAGATTGCGCTCGAGGAGGAACATTCTGCTCACTGCCCGGCATTGGGCAGGCGGCACAATCCCCAAAAGCAAATACATCATCGTCTTCTGTCGTTTGCAAAGTAGGTTTGACCAATAGTTGATTAATGCTATTGGTTTGCAAACCATCTGCATTCTTAAGAAAATCTGGTGCCTTGATACCTGCCGCCCAAACCACCAATTCTGATGGAATAAAGCGTCCGCTGTGCGTGTATACACCCTTGCTACTCACCTCGGTCACTCTCTCGCCGGCGTAAACGTGAACACGTAGTTTACGCAGCTCCAAGTCAACCGCTTTGGATAAGTTTGCAGGTAAGGCTGGCAGCACACGTTCGGATGCTTCAATCAGAGAAATACTGATATCTTTGTCCGGATCAATTTTGTCCAAACCATAGGCCGCTAACTCGCGCGTGGTATTGTGTAATTCGGCTGACAACTCAACACCCGTCGCCCCAGCGCCCACGATGACGACTTCTAACTGTCCGGCTCGCACAGGTTCTGTCTGCGTTTGCGCACGCAGTAAAGCGTTGTGCAATCTTCTGTGGAAGCGCTCTGCTTGTTCTTGGGTATCTAGCGCGATACTGTGGTCACGCGCTCCTTTGATGCCAAAGTCATTGGTCGTACTGCCCACAGCGATAATTAAGGTGTCATAGGGAATGGCGCGTGGCGGAATCACTTGTACACCGTTTTCATCAAAATTGGGGCCGATATAAACCTCTTTTTTTTCTCGGCTCAAGCCTATCATTTCACCCAAGCGGAAAAAGAAGTGGTGCCAGTGCGCCTGTGCTAAATACTCTAGCTCGTGCTTATCTGGGTTCATACTGCCAGCCGCAATTTCATGCAATAGAGGTTTCCAAACATGGGTGCGTGTTCTATCGATTAGGGTAATTTCTGCTTTTTGCTTTTTCCCTAATGTATCGCCCAATCGGGTGGCCAGCTCAAGTCCACCGGCACCACCGCCAACGATGACGATTTTATGTAATTTTTTTTGCTTATCGCGTCCTAACATATTCCCTCTATCTTTTAATTTCCCGTTAAGCTTGGATTATGACTGCGTATCCATGCTTGAATCAATAAAACTTCATCAGGACTTAATCCAGCGCTTGCATCGCTGGGGTCCATCAAACCTCTTCCTTTAGCGCCCATTCCACCATTTGTGCCATGCCAAATCGTTTCAAACATCCCTTTATTGGTGGCGTCTTTCGCGTAATTGAAGTTGGGGCCATGTAGGCTTGGCCCTGTTTGCCCACCTGCATTACCGCCATGACACTGGGTACATGAGTATAACTGGAATAATTTTTTTCCCTTTGCAATCGCCTCATCTTGACCGATGTAATCATTCTTGCCGGTCTTTAAAAAATTCTTGGCTGCAGGTGTATCAAACTGACTAGCGTCTATAAGAATTGGACTTCCATCTTGTGTGGCATTAAAACTAATGCTTGGGCTGCTTGCGCTTGACTGCTCACTTTTCGAGCAAGAAATTAAAGTAAGTATCATTACAACAATAAGAAATAATCGCATGATTTACTCCTTTCACACTTTTGAAGTAATTACTTTAACGCACCAAGCGACAATAAAAAAGGCTGCCTAGGCAGCCT
>RFPI01000055.1 GCA_009926205.1 Methylophilaceae bacterium | reverse complement strand
GTTCTTATCGCCGCACAAATTATTCTCGGCGGTTGGACCAGTACTAATTACGCAGGACTTGCCTGTACTGACTTCCCTCTGTGTCATGGTGCCTGGATGCCAGCGGGTATGGATTTCACAACAGGTTTTGATGTGGCACGTGAGCTTGGCAAAACCGCGAGTGGTGAGAATATGGCGCTTTCTGCCTATACCGCAATTCAATGGACCCATCGAGTAGGTGCTTTGCTGGTCTTTGTCTATTTTGCTTTATTGGCTTGGCACTTAAAAGCAATTTCCGGTTTGCAAAGAGATGCCTGGAGAATTACGATTTTGTTAGTCTTGCAAATTAGTTTAGGGATTGCTAATTTGGTTTTACATTTGCCTGTCGTGCTGGCTGTAGCTCATAATGTCGGAGCCGCCTTGCTACTCACGCAAATGGTGATTTTGAATTCTAGAACGACGCGTAAACAAAGAGGGTAATCATATGTCTGCCACAAGCAATGTTCTGTTGAAACAATGGGGAGTGAATTTCTCTAGTTTCTTCGCTTTGTGTAAACCAAAAGTCTCTGCCATGATTGTGTTTACTGCCGTAATCGGCATGTTTATGGCAACGCCCGGCATGGTGCCTTGGCAATTATTATTAGCTGCGACCATTGGCATTGGTTTTTCATCGGGAGCCGCTGCAGCGTTTAATTGTTTGATTGAGCAAAAGATAGACGCCATGATGGCTCGTACGCGAGGCCGTCCTCTGCCCACTGGTCAAGTCAGTGTGTTAAACACAGTGATTTTTGCCAGCATTATTGGATTGATTGGGATGTGGGTGTTGTACGTCTTTGTGAATCCACTCACCATGTGGCTTACTTTTGGTACTTTCTTGGGCTATGCGGTGATTTATACCGTTTTCCTCAAGCCAGCAACACCGCTGAACATTGTGATCGGAGGGGCTTCTGGCGCGATGCCACCTATCCTCGGCTGGGCAGCTGTTACCAATATGATTAGTCCTGAAGCGTTGATAATGTTTTTGATTATCTTCGCTTGGACTCCACCTCACTTTTGGGCCTTGGCCTTATATCGTCGGGAGGATTATGAGCGGGTTGGTCTGCCAATGTTGCCAGTGACCCATGGCGAGAAATTCACACGTGAACATATTGTGCTGTATACCATCATCTTATTTGCGGTGGCGATGATGCCTGTTGGACTGGGGATGAGTGGTTGGATTTATTTGGTCACCAGCTTGGCTTTAAATATAGGATTTATGTATTACGTGATTCAGTTGTGGCGAGAGTATTCTGATGACTTGGCTAAACGCACATTCAAATTTTTATTTGATGTTGCTATTCGCTGGATTGTTAGTGGATCATTATTTCTTCTTCCCCGCGCCAGTCTTGTAATACGGACAAACAAAAACGCCTGCTTAAAGCAGGCGTTTTTTATCATGCATTAACTGGCAATAGTAAGATTTTGCAGTGATCCCCAAATCACTAAAGTTGCCACCATCAAGAAGCCCATGGCGACTACCCCTGCAATCAAAATACCACCAAATAGCAACATCGATTGACCTTGATTTCTGAGTTTGTATATCTCAGGGACTCCATAATACATGAGCCCTACACTTGCCATCATGGCAAGACACACTGCGGCAATCACCAGCAAACTGCTCGGGATAAGCAGCGCGATAGCACTAAGCCACAGTGGGGTTGGACAAATCGCTGCCAATGTAAATGCGCTTTTGAAACTCACTTTCGTTTCAGCCAAGTCTGCAAGTTGGCGCATCACAATTGCCATCATGGCGACGACAATCAATTGGATAACAAATAATGCGGCGCCAACTAGAGGAAGAGAACGTGGATTGAGTAACTTGAGTATCTCCCATGCTGGTGTTTGGTCAGCATGTCCGATAATGAGAGAGGGAATCAGTGCCAAAGGCACTACATAAAAAATAAATAATTGATGGACTGGTGGACTTTTTTTAACAACCTCTTTCCAGCCTTTGCTGGGGGTGACGAATAATTTAACTACCGTAGCGGGATTCATAGTGTCCTCCTTATAATAAAAAACTAGCTTAACTCACTCCTATCTAACTTCTAAAAACGACTGCATAGCTTGGCAAGATCTCATGTATTGCACACTATTGATTGCACACTAGGCATTCACAGGATAACCAAAAGCGGGGCGCTAGACAATCATGAATCAGAACATATTCGTTCATGGCAATTAGTGGCTGGTTCTATTAAACTTAGGCTTTAAATTATTTTGTTCGTGTAAATCTATTGATGCTGAATCATGAAGTTTTTTCGCCATTAATCCAATTATCTGTAATGAATAAGCTAAATGCACAACATCATTAAAAATCAATTGCCTATAGGGGTATTTGACTCTGGCGTAGGGGGCATTTCCGTACTCAAGCATCTCAACAAACTGATGCCGAATGAAGATTATATCTATGTGGCGGACTCTCAGTATGCGCCCTATGGGAATAAATCCGCTGAGTTTATCCGAGCACGCAGCCTAGCCATCAGTCAGTTTCTTTTGCAGCAACCAGTCAAGGCTATCGTGCTGGCTTGCAATACAGCAACCGCTGCCGCTGCCGCGATGCTAAGAGAGCATTTTTTAGACATCCCCATTATTGCCATGGAGCCCGCGATTAAGCCTGCGGTGGAAGTAACCCGGACGGGTGTGGTAGGCGTGATGGCCACCAGTGGCACACTGCAAAGTGCACAGTTTGCCGCATTGCTGGAGAGTTATGGCCAAGGGGTGGAAGTGGTCACACAAGCTTGTCATGGCTTGGTCGAGTGTATCGAGCGGGGTGAGCTCAATCATGCCAATACCCATGCGCTCATTACACAATATCTGCAACCATTGCTGGATGCGGGTGCAGACACCATCGTCTTGGGCTGTACGCATTACCCTTTTGTCAAAGATCAGATTCAAGAAATCGCTGGGGATAAGGTGCATTTGATTGATACAGGGCAAGCCGTTGCAAAACAGGTACACACAAGACTGCTGCAGGTGGATTTGCTCAATCCAATGACGACTCAGGGCAAGCTCAATTTTTACAGCAACAGTGCACAACAAAATGCTGAAGAAGTGATATCTCGCCTTTGGGGCGAGCATGTGAAGGTTCAAACACTAGATGTTTGACAGGGTTGCTTAGTGGTGACTGACTTTCTCACCCTTTTTTAATTGATATTGCGTACCGCAATAAGGGCACTGCACTTCACCATTGGCGGCAATATCCAAAAAAACTCGTGGATGTGAGCACCATAACGCCACTTCTTTAGTTGGACAATGCAGCGGTAAGTCCTTAGCAGAAACTACAATCTTTTTAGTATTAGCCATAATCAATCTCAACAACAATCGGTAAGTTTAACTGGGCATTAGGGGTGAATCTCACCCCTAATGCTGATATATCAGCGAACCATGCCTAGACAGATATTGCTTAGACGTAAGTGAGCCAATCACTATGTTTGGCTGACCTACCCTTTACCACATCAAAGTAAAGTGTTTGCAATTGTTCTGTAATAGGGCCTCGTTTGCCGTTTCCAATCGCACGATTATCTAATTCGCGGATAGGCGTCACTTCAGCAGCGGTGCCTGTAAAGAAGGCCTCATCAGCAGAATAGACTTCATCACGAGTAATACGTTTCTCGATCACTTGCAAGCCCAGCTCATCAGCCAATTGAATGATGGTGTCTCGAGTAATCCCCTCTAGAGCACTGGTCAGGTCAGGCGTGATTAATTTGCCATTTCTTACGATGAAAATATTTTCTCCAGAGCCTTCTGCCACAAAGCCATCGACATCGAGCAGCAGCGCTTCATCATAGCCATCTTGGGCTGCTTCTTGATGCGCTAAGATTGAGTTCATGTAATTACCATTTGCCTTTGCTTTACACATGGTGATATTCACATGATGGCGGGAGAAAGATGACGTTTTGACGCGTATGCCATTGTTAATGGCTTCATCGCCCATATAGGCACCCCAAGTCCAAGCCGCCACAATCACATGCGTAGAGAGCGTCTTGGCAGAAATGCCCATCGCTTCTGGACCATAAAACGCCATCGGACGCATATAGGCTGACTCGAGATTATTTTGCTTCACCGCAGCTTTTTGCGCTTCCATCATAGTGGCCTTATCAAAAGGCATTTTCATACCCAAAATATGGGCAGAGCGGAATAAGCGGTCGGTATGCTCTTTCAAGCGGAAAATGGCGGTACCTTTATCGGTCTTGTAGGCACGAACACCTTCAAATACGCCCATGCCGTAGTGCAAGGTGTGAGACAAGACATGCGTGGTCGCATCTCGCCAGTTCACCATTTTGCCGTCGTACCAGATTAGACCGTCACGGTCAGCCATTGATTTGGCAACTGCCATTTTCAATCTCCGCAATCAAAAAGCTTATATTGTAATGTTTGCAGGGTAGTGTGAACAGCTTTAAAAACAAAAAACCCAGCTAGATGCGGATCAAAACATCTCGGCTGGGTTTGGCTTGAATCATTCAAAAAGATAAAAGTAACTTATTTTCCTGGTGGGGTAGGATTGTCGGTATTCATAAATACTACGGTCACCACTTTATTATCTACAAAATCTAACTCAGTATGTTTGTAGTATTCGCCTTTTTCATCTGTGTTGATGTAATCATATTGCCAAATGGAAGCTACCACTTCGCCATCAGCACCAGTCAATTCTTCCGTTCTTGCAGGCTCGCCTAATTGCTCCACGACTTTTTCTTTGCTCAGGCCGCCAATCACGTCTAAGAAAGCTTGCTCCGCGGGAGATAAACTTCGTTCTGTGTTGGATGCTGATTCAGCTATCGCGGTTAAACTGAATAACATGGTGATTAAAGTAATAACTAACATTCTCAGCATTTGAAGTATCTCCATTATTGAAGTGCACTACATACCTTGAGCCTATCCTGTTGCGATTAGTTCCCAGTGAGCGACGAATTTAATCGGTTGGATATTCCTCGGCAGGAGGAATGATTTCTACAATCACTGAGTGCAAACGTCTGCTATCTGTACGCAGAGCAGTAATGCGCAGATTGTCTAGCATAATACTTTCACCGCGTTTAGGAATATGACCATAACGGCTTACGATTAATCCGCCAATCGTAGAGAACTCTTCATCGCTAAATTCAGTGCCTAAGGTTTCATTGAAATCACTGATTTCTGTCAATGCCTTTACGCGGTAGCGACCCTTGCTATCGCGAATGATATTGTCTTCTGTCTCATCAAAGTCGTACTCATCCTCAATATCGCCAACGATTTGTTCGAGTACATCCTCAATGGTAATCATGCCTGCTACACCGCCATATTCATCGACGACGATCGCAATATGATTACGATTGCTTCGGAACTCCTTGAGCAGCACATTCAGTCGCTTGGACTCGGGGACAAATACTGCGGGACGCAACATATCGCGTACATTGAAGTCTTCACCCGCGTAATAACGGAGCAAATCTTTAGCTAGCAATATGCCAATGATGTCGTTTTTGTCGCCATCGGTGACAGGAAAGCGCGAGTGGGCCGTTTCGATCACAAATGGGATAAATTGGTCAGGGGTTTGCGTGATATCAATCACATCCATTTGCGAACGTGGAATCATGACGTCACGTACTTGGGTTTCAGATACCTGCAACACCCCTTCTATCATGGTGAGTGCGTCGGCATCTAGCAGACTTTTTTCAAACGCCGCGTGCAATAGGCCAATCAGCTCTTCGCGGTCTTCTGGTTCTCGTAAAAGGATATGACTTAATCGTTCTAGCCAATTCGGCTTGTCACTGTCAGACATGATGCGGTTTGCTTGCTCCTGAAAATATTATCTTTATTTTAAACGGCTTAAGTTTCACTGGCGTAGGGATTAGCATACCCCAGTTTGGCTAAAGTTTGAATTTCTATCTGTTCCATCAATTCTGCTTGCGCTTCAATTTCATGGTCATAACCTTGTGCATGAAGTACGCCATGCACCGTCATATGCGCAAAATGTGACCAAACATCCTTATGTTGCTGATGCGCCTCTTCAATGACCACGGGGGCGCAAATCACAATATCCGCCATCACAAGCGGGTGCTCTGTCAGGGCAAAAGTGAGTACATTGGGCGCGTAATCTTTACTACGATATTGCTGATTCAGTTCACTGGCTTGTGCGCGATCTGTAATCAATAAGGTAATCTCGCCATCGACTTGTAATGCCGCTTTCACCCAGCGACGAAATTCCTTTGGGCTAGGCAATGATGATGCATCGCATTGATACTGGATATTAAAAAATAATTGTGGGCTAGCACTCATGATGCTGCGTCTGATTTGTTCTGTCGACGTTTGGGATTAGGCTTGGCGTCGGCATCTCTATGGTTGTCTTGTTGATATTGCTCATAAGCATTCACAATTTTTTGTACTAGAGGATGACGCACGACGTCTTGTGATAGGAAATGGGTAAAGGCAATACCGCGCACTTGTTTTAGCACTTGTTGCGCCTCTACCAAGCCGCTTTTTTGACCACGCGCCAAGTCTATTTGAGTGACGTCACCAGTAATCACCGCTTTGGTACCAAAGCCGATACGAGTCAAAAACATTTTCATTTGTTCTGGGGTCGTGTTCTGCGCTTCGTCCAAAATAATAAAGCTCTGATTCAGCGTGCGGCCGCGCATATAGGCCAAGGGGGCTACCTCAATCGCGCCACGCTCAAACATTTTATTCACCGTATCGTAGCCACCTAGATCGTACAAGGCGTCGTATAGAGGACGTAGATAGGGGTCGACTTTTTGCGATAAGTCGCCCGGTAAAAAGCCTAAGCGTTCGCCGGCTTCTACCGCAGGTCTGACCAATACAATACGCTTGACCTTGTCACGCGTGAGCGCGTCCACCGCACTAGCCACTGCCAAATAGGTTTTGCCGGTACCTGCTGGCCCAATACCAAAAGTGATGTCATGGTCTTGGATTTGCTGCAAGTAATCGACCTGACGAGGCGTGCGGCCATGCAAATCGGAACGGCGTGTCATCAGTAGAGGCATGGCTTTGGCGGTCACCTCTTCGGGACGCAGTTTATTCAGCTCGACTAGGCCGAGTTGAATATCTTCTAAATCGATACTATGGCCGGCGCGCTCATAAAAGCTTTCTAATAATTGTGCGGCCAAATGGGTATTTTGTTTGTCACCTGTGAGTCTGAAATGTGGGCCACGTCGGCCTATTTTGATATCCAACGCTGCTTCGATTTGTTTTAGATTTTCATCTAAAGCGCCGCACAGATTGGCTAAGCGATGGTTATCTTCGGGTTGTAAGGTGAGTTCCAAAATATTCCTTAAGAATTGACTAATTCGCCACGTAAAGTATGGCTCAGTGCTTGCGTGATACGCACATCAACAAATTGATTGAGCAGGCTTTTATCACCAGCAAAATTGACGATACGATTATTTTCCGTTCGCGCAGCTAATTCATTGCTATCTCTGCGCGATACATTCTCTACCAATACTTTTTGAATGCTCCCTATCATCGCTTGACTGATGGCAAATCCTTGCTGCTCGTTTAAGGCCAACAATTGTGCCACGCGCTGTAACTTGACTTCATAGGGAGTGTCATCGGGCAAATAGGATGCTGGTGTCCCAGGTCGAGGGCTGTAAGCAAAAGCATAGCTGTAATCAAAACCGACATCACGCATCAGTTTCATGGTCGCCTCAAATTCTGCTTCAGTCTCACCCGGAAAGCCCACAATAAAATCTGAGCTAATCGACATATCAGGACGTATGGCCCGCAATTTTCGAATCGTCGACTTGTATTGCAAGATGGTGTGATTACGTTTCATCGCCATCAGCACGCGGTCAGAACCTGCTTGAACTGGTAAGTGTAAATGCGACACTAGCTTGGGGTTGTTGGCATAGCACTGTATCAGCGACTCACTCATATCGTTCGGATGCGAGGTGGTGTAGCGTATGCGCTGTATGCTGGGGATTTCGGCAATGTAATCGATCAAAAGCGCCAAATCCGCTGCTACGCCATGGGGGCCTTGCGCTCGGTAGGAGTTAACATTTTGCCCCAATAGGGTAATTTCTTTGACGCCTTG
>RFPI01000054.1 GCA_009926205.1 Methylophilaceae bacterium | reverse complement strand
TTTTTAGCCATGTTCCATGGCAATAGCTATGCTGAAAATATAGCACCAGCTATTCCAATTACTGGTAATCCACTAGGCGTTAGTTCCGACCAATTAGTCGTTCCAGTGACTGTTCTAAATGGGCGTGAACTATCTCTGCGCCGCGAGAGCACCCTAGGTGAAACCTTAAGTGCTACGCCTGGAGTAAATTCAACTTATTACGGGCCTAATGCCTCTAGACCTATTATTCGAGGGATGGACGGTGACAGAGTAAGAATTATGCAAAACGGGGTTGGCTTGCTTGACGCCTCCGCCATTAGTCCTGACCACGCAGTTGGTGCAGATCCTTTTATCGCCGAACAGATCGAAGTTATACGAGGCCCTGCTACGGTTTTATATGGTGCGGGGGCAATCGGTGGCGTAGTCAATATCATTGACCATCGAATTCCCAAAGAGGCTGTGAATGGAATAACCGGGCGTGGTGAATTACGTTACGGAGGTGCTGAACGTGAAAAAGGTGGGGTAGCTGTCATCGATGTTGGCAATGGTTTGTTTGCCTTGCATGCGGATGTATATCAACGCAAAACAGAAGACTTAGCTATTCCAGGTTACGCCGTAACCCGTCGTGGCGAAGCGGACGATCAAGGCGTCAGACTTAGACGTGGCAGAGTTCTCAATACCGCAGCAGAGAGTAATGGCGGAGCTTTGGGGGCATCACTTACTTTTGATAGAGGTCATATTGGTCTATCTGTCTCTACTGCATCCAGTCGATTTGGCATACCATTTGATGGTCATGAGTTGAAGAATATAGATATGCTTACCCAGCGAACCGAATTTTCATCGGAAATCCGGGAACTTGGGGGGCTGGTGGAGCGAGTCAAATTCAGAATGGCACATACAGATTATCGCCATACTGAATCAGAAAACGCTGAGGCCAAAACAAGATTTATGAATAATGGTGTGGAAGGCACCTTGGAAGCAGCACATCAAAAATTTGGTCAATTAAGCGGTGTAGTTGGATTTCAATTTGAAAATACAAAACTTGGCTCTGATCCTTTGGGTGATCATGGCCATGCTTTACTCCCATCTACCAGAACTACAAGGCAAGGTATTTATGTCTATGAGGAATTACCTATCGATGATTTGAAACTTAGTATGGGCGGTCGGTTAGATAGAATTAATGTTCGCTCTGCTGGTGGTGGTGAAGATCATGGTGATGGACCTCACTTTGGGGAAGCGAGCTCTAAACGTTTCAATACCGTCAATTTATCAGCTGGGGCTTTATTTAAATTGGATGATCACTGGAGTATTGGTAGCAATCTTACTCATACCGAAAGAGCACCAACTGCCACAGAGTTGTTTGCAGATGGGGTTCATCATGCAACCCGTTTGTACGAGCGAGGTAATAGCGAACTTAATAAAGAGCGCTCTAATGGTATCGATGCCCAATTACGTTGGAAAGATGCAAAAAATAATTTTAATATTGGCACCTATTACACGCGTTTTCAGAACTTTATCAATCTTTACAAGACTGGTGATGAAGTTAATGATGATGGAGAGGAATGTCCTTGTGTGGGGCATGGGGAGCGATTAGCAATTTTTAGAGGTGACAGAGTTACTTTCAGGGGAGTGGAATTTGATGGTCGATTTAGGGTCTATGAAAGCGTTGGTGATTTAGATTTAACCCTACGTGGAGATTATGTAAGGGCAAATAACAGTGATACAGGTAACCCTGTGCCAAGAATTTCTCCAATGAGGCTTGGATTTGGATTGGATTATCGACTGAATCAAATTGGAGCACGCTTGGATGTTCTGCGAGGCTTCAAACAAGATCGCACGGATGCTGAGGAATTCCCCACTAATGGTTATACATTGGTCAACGCTACTGCAACCTACCGCATGCCAAGTAGTTATGGTCTTGAGTTGTTTGCTAGAGCAAGAAATCTTCTTAATCAGGAAATTCGCGAGCATAGCTCCTTCCTAAAAGAGATTTCCCCAATGGGCGGACGCGCTTTAATGATAGGTATTCGTGGCGAATTCTAAAGAATCAGCTATTATGATTGCTTGGTTTTGATTTCAACATTTAGGAAAACAGCATGGCTAGAACAGTACATTGTGTAAAGTTAGGAAGAGATGCGGATGGAATGGATTTTCCTCCATATCCAGGAGAGTTAGGCAAACGGATTTTTGAAAATGTCTCGAAAGAGGCATGGGCTGGTTGGTTGAAACAACAAACTATGCTGGTAAACGAAAATCGACTAAGCCTAGCAGATCCAGCAGCTCGCAAATATCTTATGCAACAAACCGAGGCTTATTTTTTTGGTGAAGGTTCGGACCAAGCCTCCGGTTACATTCCTCCCAAAGCCTAAATTCTAGTCTATTAAAAAACAAGCTCCGCAATTTTGATAAATTGCGGAGCTTGTTTTTTTAAGCCTGACTACTTTGACTAAGAACGAGCTTCACGCTCCAGTATGTCTAAGGATGTATGACGCACATCTTTGCCTTTGACCATATAGACCACGTATTCAGCAATATTTTTTGCATGATCTCCAATACGCTCCAATGATTTAGCTACAAATAAAATTTCCAAAGAATTAGAGATGGTTCTAGGGTCTTCCAACATAAAGGTGATCAGCTGTCTCATTGCCGAGCGGAATTGTTCATCTACCTGCTCATCCTGCCTTGCTACGTCAGCCGTCTTACTGGAGTCGAGTCTAGCAAAAGCATCTAACGCAGTACGCAACATTTCACGCACCAAACCGACCATATTTCTAATCTCAGTAAATTTGGGGGTCATCACACTATCCGCCTGGCTAAAACGTTGAGCTACGCGAGCAATCTTTGTCGCTTCGTCGCCAATACGCTCTAAATCAGTGATCGTTTTAACCACCATCATAATCATGCGTAAATCACCTGCGGCTGGTTGGCGTCTTGCAATAATATGACTGCAGTCCTCATCCACTTGAACCTCTAGAGCATTCACTTGATGATCAAGGTCGATCACCTCAGCAGCTTTGGCTGCGTCCAAATCAACTAAAGCGCTCAATGCGTGAATGATTTGCTGCTCTACGAGCCCGCCCATTTGCAATACTTTGGCACGTACTGACTCTAGCTCAGCATCGTATTGTTTAGAGGTATGTTCAGACATTGCAATATCCTTTTATAAATTCCACTGTATTTTATTACGCAAATATGACATTTTTTTGAAAAATGCTTTGTTTTACTTGGCTTGAAGTGTTTTCACACCGTTGGCAGTCGCAAGCAATAATACATTGGCTGGTCGTGCTGCAAACAATCCATTGGTCACCACACCTACGATTTGATTGATCTTTGCTTCCATTTCAATGGGATTGCTAATCACCAAGCCATGCACATCAAGAATGATGTTGCCATTATCGGTCGTGAAGTCTCTCAGTTTCGGTTGACCACCAAGCTTCACCAGTTCTCGCGCAACATAGCTTCTTGCCATAGGAAGAACTTCTACGGGCAAAGGAAATTTGCCTAAAACGGGAACATATTTGCTCTCATCACAAATACAGATAAACTTTTTGGCACATGCGGCAACAATTTTCTCTCTTGTCAGAGCACCACCACCGCCTTTAAGCATATGCATGTGTTCGGTGATTTCATCCGCGCCATCGACATAAATTTCCATGCCATCTACGCTATTCAAATCAAAAACTTCAATGCCATGGTTACGCAAACGTTGTGCCGTAGCTTCCGAGCTAGCAACAGCTCCATCAATTCTTGCCTTCACTTTGGCTAATTCATCAATAAAAAAGTTAGCTGTGGAGCCTGTTCCTACGCCAATAATGCCGCCCTTAACATACTCAATCGCAGCTTTTGCTACCTGTTGTTTCAATTCGTCTTGTGTTGCCATGTATTATGTACCTTCAAATTCAGATTAATTTCAATATGATGATTGGTTTTATTTATAATAACACCTCACCCTGAATCATACACTTTGCCGCCCTGAATGAAAAACGACTACTTAGAAAAAATCCGCAACGCCCGCGTCTATGATGTGGCAAAAAAAACGCCTTTAGAGTTTCAACCCAATCTTTCTGGCAGACTGCAGAATCGTGTTCTCTTGAAACGCGAAGATATGCAGCCTGTGTTTTCGTTTAAATTACGTGGCGCTTATAACAAAATGGCGCATTTATCTGAGGATGCGAGAGCACGTGGCGTAATTGCTGCTTCTGCCGGCAATCACGCGCAGGGCGTAGCGCTTTCAGCACAAAAGCTCGGCTGTAAAGCCATTATTGTGATGCCCACAACCACCCCGCAAATCAAAGTGAATGCGGTCAAAGCCCGTGGTGCTGAGGTTATATTATTTGGTGATTCTTATTCTGACGCTTATCAACATGCTTTGAAACTAGAGCAAGAACAGGGCCTAACATTTGTTCACCCATACGACGACCCAGAGGTGATAGCAGGCCAAGGCACGATTGCTATGGAAATCCTTAATGAGCACCCTGAACCAATAGAAGCAATCTTCTGTTGTGTGGGCGGTGGAGGCTTGCTTGCTGGAATTGCTGCGTACGTAAAAGCTCTAAGACCAGAAGTGAAAGTGATAGGGGTTGAAGCTATTGATGCTGACGCAATGACACAGTCGCTGAATAGCGGCAAACGCGTCATGTTAGACCAAGTTGGTCTTTTCGCTGATGGGGCTGCTGTGAAACAGGTGGGTGAAAATACTTTCGCACTTTGCCAACAATACGTTGATGAAATGATATTGGTGGATAACGATGCGATTTGTGCCGCCATCAAGGATGTTTTTGAAGATACACGCTCAATTTTAGAGCCGGCAGGCGCATTAGCTACTGCAGGCATAAAGGAATACATCAAGCGTCATCAAATGACGGGTAAGACACTGATAGGCATTGCCTCTGGAGCCAATATGAATTTTGATCGCCTGCGCTTTGTCGCTGAGCGAGCCGAAATCGGGGAAAACCGCGAGGCTATCTTAGCGGTCACTATTCCAGAACAAGCTGGCTCATTCAAAACATTCTGCAATTTATTGAGTGGTCAAAATATTACCGAATTTAATTATCGCTACGCCGACCCCAAAGTGGCTCATATTTTTGTGGGGCTAAGTATTGCTGACCGTGATGAACCCAGCAGAATTATTCAGCGATTAAATCAACATCAGTTACCTGCGATTGATTTAACCGATAATGAAATGGCTAAATTACATCTGCGCCATCTAGTTGGTGGTCACGCTCCGCAAGCCGAACATGAGATGGTATTCCGCTTCGAGTTTCCAGAGCGTCCAGGTGCCCTGATGAATTTTCTAGATACCATGGGTCATGATTGGAATATTAGTTTATTCCATTATCGTAATCACGGTGCAGATTACGGTCGGGTTCTGTGTGGGATTCAAGTACCCCCTGAAGAAAGAAATGAATTTACACAATTCTTGCATCGATTAGAGCAGCAGGGTTATCCGCATTGGGATGAAAATCAAAATCCCGCCTATCAGCTTTTTCTTGGCTAAGTGATTAGGATTATTTCCTGACTTTTTACCCCTCGATGAACCTTCATGGGCTTGCCATAGACTAAATGAGTT
This sequence comes from Methylophilaceae bacterium, assembly GCA_009926205.1. Taxonomy (GTDB): domain Bacteria; phylum Pseudomonadota; class Gammaproteobacteria; order Burkholderiales; family Methylophilaceae; genus RFPI01. The sequence goes on along the minus strand of RFPI01000054.1, from coordinate 2,758 downwards.
CGAATGAAAAGGAGAAATAACAAAATGAAAACGACAATCTATCTCTTGGCAGGTTTGCTAAGTATCTCATTAGCGCATGCCAGCGAACGTGGCTATGCCTATGTGAGCAACCAGGATGGGGGGGTCAGTGTTATCAATTTAGATACCATGGAAACGGAATCAAAAATTGACTTACAAGCCAAAAACCCGCGTGGCATTGGTGTGACTGCTGATGGTAAATACTTAGTTACTGCCAATAAAGATGATGAGAACATAGCGGTAATAGACAGAGCTAGCGGAACTCTGATTAAGCACATTAAAGTGGGTAAAAATCCAGAATTTATTCGTGTTATTAAGAACATGGTTTTCGTTTCTACCGAGCCTAGCTCCAAAGGTGGTCCACCACCCAAACCTGGTGAAGTTGCTCAAGCTGAAGATGATGACGATGATAAGGTACCTGCTCGTATTGCTGTAGTGGATTTAACTAAAGGTAAAAAGGTAAGAGAAATCGTCGGCGGCCCAGAAACTGAAGGCATTGAATTTTCTAAAGACGGAAAAAAAGTGATCGTTACTAACGAAGCTGACAACACGATCACTGTCCACGATTTTAAAACCGGAAAATTATTAAAAACTATTTCGACCAAAGAATATGGTGAACGCCCAAGAGGCATTAAGGTATCCCCTGACGGAAGCTATTATGTTTCTACTTTGGAATATGGTAATAAGTTTATTGTGCTGGATAAAAACTTTAAGGTGTCTCGCACTGTAGATACAGGGCAAGCACCTTACGGTATTTCTTTTGATAGCAAGGGTGAGCGGATTTATGTTGCAAGCTCCAAAGAGAAGGCTTTGCAAGTATTCGATGCCAAAACTTTTGAAAAGGTAAAAGACATCCCATCAGGTAATCGTTGCTGGCATTTTAGTTTTACCCCTGATGAAAAAGAGATTTTGTTGGCTTGCGGCAAATCTGATGCGGTGGTGGTGATTGATACCCAAACACTGGAAAAAACCAAGGAAATTGCAGATAAAGAAATGCCTTGGGGCGTTGTTGTTTATCCAAAATCTATGGGTAGTTTAGATAGACCTTAATATGGGTAGCCCATGATTTAGAAAGCCCGCATTTGCGGGCTTTTTTATTTGAGTAATTCTAAGATGGTCTCCCAATCTTTGGGATCAACAGGCGTAATTGACAAACGATTACCACGTTGCAATATACGCAGGTTAGCTAATGCGGGGTTATCACGCATTTCGTGCAGACTGAGCAGACGTGTTTTTCTGACTAATTTAACATCTACGTTAAACCATCTTGGATTTTCGGGTGTTGCCTTGGGGTCAAAATATTTGTGGCCAGCAATAAATTGCAGTCGGTCTGGATAAGCTAATTTGCTGACTTCGGCAATCCCAACTATGCCTGGCTGATCGCAATTGGAGTGATAAAAAAGCACACCATCACCGACTTTCATTTGGTCACGCATAAAGTTTCTAGCTTGATAATTGCGTACACCATACCAATCGACGGTTTGGTTGGGAAAGCTTGCTAAGTCATCGATAGATACATCAGCAGGTTCAGATTTCATTAACCAGTAGCGCATGGAGTCCTCTTAAAAAGGGTTCCCCCTGAGCACAACCTGGGCGAGCATCCTGAACCAAACAGGCTCAAGTGGTGACAGTCTAGAGCTCATTAGGCTCACCCGCAGTGGAGCGCGCTCACAGAAACTCGAATAACCGAAACCTATGCTATAGACTAGTTCAAGGAATTTTATGCCCAAACTGCGTCAGGGGGGAACGTAACTATTGTACTCTTAATCAGTTGATGACAACTGTTTTTGCTCGGACAGTGCCTGATCTAACTTGGTTTCCAAATCATGCACTTTTTGTTTGAGTGATCCTAAATTAACGCCACCAGATTGTGTCGTCAGTAATTCATAAGCGATATTGAGTCCCGCCATAATGGCAATTCTATCCTGCCCACTTACTTTTCCGCCTTGCTGAATTTCTCGCATTTTATTGTCCAGGTATTGAGCTGCAGCCAATAAGTTTTGACGCTCACTATCAGGACAAGCAACACTGAAGTCACGATCCAGAATAGAAAAATCTAAGTTAGAAACTTTGGTCATAGTAAGGTCTCTGGCAGATCAGCAAGTAAAGATTCGACTCTTGAGCTCGCTTGTTGCATTTTGCTTTGTAAGGCAATATTTTCTTCTCTCACCTGATTTAGCGAAGCTTTTAATGATTGATTTTCTTGCGCAAGAGCGCGCGTCAGCAAAATAAGCTGATTAATTTTTTCTTCTAACTGATTCAATTCTGCGTCCATCCCCGAACTATAATTCTTAAAAGCTTTTTAAGTCAATCATTAAGCAACTACTTCAGAAGTAACTTCACAGATTGATTTAAAATTTTTATACGATTCCACTGTGAAACACATATAATGATGGTCAAGTTGTAAGGTGTCTTACCCACTTTCCGTGGGTAAGGTGAAACTGGGAAATAGGTGCGCAATTAATATAAGCAAAGCCTATGCTGCCCCCGCAACGGTAAGTGTTGTAGATTTGCATACGCCACTGAGCTTAGGCTTGGGAAGGCGCAAATCATATCCTCACGAGCCCGGAGACCGGCCTACGCAACCTACGAGATGGAAATGCCGCGGGGTGTGGTTTTCAAGGGTAATAATATAACTCCTTCAATTCTACCTAAACTCTATCAATCAGCTTTTCGGCATTCCCATTGATTTATTAACTATGTGCGGGGACGCGCATAATTAATCAGGGAAATTAAAAAT
>RFPI01000053.1 GCA_009926205.1 Methylophilaceae bacterium | reverse complement strand
TCCTCTGGCTACTTAGATGTTTCAGTTCACCAGGTTCGCTTCACGTAACCTATGTATTCAGTTACGGATACCTCAAAAGAGGTGGGTTTCCCCATTCAGAACGGATCAAAGCTTATTTGACAACTCCCCGTAGCTTATCGCAGTCTATAACGTCTTTCATCGCCTGTAATCGCCAAGGCATCCACCACATGCACTTATTCACTTGATCCTATAACGAGCACCACTGGTGCAAGTTATAAGTTCGTTCTCTATTACGCTTACTACTTGTTGCGATATGTTTGTGCCGTAATCCAAGTAATGCTAATTACTTGAAGAACTTATGTTGTTGATTCAATCAACTACCCATGTTTGTTGAACTCTCAATTAATTCAACAAACGCATTGCTTACTCAAATTTTTAAAGAACAGCCTCTTAAAGGCAAAGATAAAAATGCATCTGCATGCTTATCTTTACCATCAAGATGAATGGTGGAGGATGACGGGATCGAACCGACGACCCCCTGCTTGCAAAGCAGGTGCTCTCCCAGCTGAGCTAATCCCCCAGCTTTATACCTAATAGCCAGGCCTGTTGCCAAGGACTGGTGGGTCTGGAAGGACTTGAACCTTCGACCCCCGCCTTATCAAGACGGTGCTCTAACCACCTGAGCTACAGACCCGCGGCATCTTCTTTGTCAACCGATAAGTGTGGATACTAGAGAACTTACATCTTTTTCTAGAAAGGAGGTGATCCAGCCGCACCTTCCGATACGGCTACCTTGTTACGACTTCACCCCAGTCATGAACCCTGCCGTGGTCGTCGCCCTCCTTGCGGTTAGGCTAACGGCTTCTGGCAAAGCCCACTCCCATGGTGTGACGGGCGGTGTGTACAAGACCCGGGAACGTATTCACCGCGACATTCTGATCCGCGATTACTAGCGATTCCAGCTTCACGTAGTCGAGTTGCAGACTACGATCCGGACTACGATGCATTTTCTGAGATTAGCTCCCCCTCGCGGGTTGGCAACCCTCTGTATGCACCATTGTATGACGTGTGAAGCCCTACCCATAAGGGCCATGAGGACTTGACGTCATCCCCACCTTCCTCCGGTTTGTCACCGGCAGTCTCATTAGAGTGCCCTTGCGTAGCAACTAATGATAAGGGTTGCGCTCGTTGCGGGACTTAACCCAACATCTCACGACACGAGCTGACGACAGCCATGCAGCACCTGTGTTCCGGTTCTCTTTCGAGCACTTCCGCATCTCTGCAGAATTCCGAACATGTCAAGGGTAGGTAAGGTTTTTCGCGTTGCATCGAATTAATCCACATCATCCACCGCTTGTGCGGGTCCCCGTCAATTCCTTTGAGTTTTAATCTTTTTAATCTTGCGACCGTACTCCCCAGGCGGTCGATTTCACGCGTTAGCTTCGTTACTGATTCAATGAAGAACCAACAACTAATCGACATCGTTTAGGGCGTGGACTACCAGGGTATCTAATCCTGTTTGCTCCCCACGCTTTCGTGCATGAGCGTCAGTACTAGCCCAGGGGGCTGCCTTCGCCATCGGTGTTCCTCCTGATCTCTACGCATTTCACTGCTACACCAGGAATTCCACCCCCCTCTGCCGTACTCTAGCTCGCCAGTCACAATCGCAGTTCCCAGGTTAAGCCCGGGGATTTCACGACTGTCTTAGCGAACCGCCTGCGCACGCTTTACGCCCAGTAATTCCGATTAACGCTTGCACCCTACGTATTACCGCGGCTGCTGGCACGTAGTTAGCCGGTGCTTATTCTTCAGGTACCGTCATCCTTCCGGGGTATTAGCCCAAAAGATTTCTTCCCTGACAAAAGTGCTTTACAACCCGAAGGCCTTCTTCGCACACGCGGCATTGCTGGATCAGGGTTGCCCCCATTGTCCAAAATTCCCCACTGCTGCCTCCCGTAGGAGTCTGGGCCGTGTCTCAGTCCCAGTGTGGCTGCAGTCCCAGTGTGGCTGATCGTCCTCTCAGACCAGCTACTGATCGTCGCCTTGGTGGGCTTTTACCCCGCCAACTAGCTAATCAGACATCGGCCGCTCCAATAGCGCGAGGCCTTACGGTCCCCCGCTTTCACCCTTAGGTCGTATGCGGTATTAGCGCACCTTTCGGTGCGTTATCCCCCACTACTGGGTACGTTCCGATGTATTACTCACCCGTTCGCCACTCGCCACCAGGAGCAAGCTCCCGTGCTGCCGTTCGACTTGCATGTGTAAGGCATGCCGCCAGCGTTCAATCTGAGCCAGGATCAAACTCTTCAGTTCAATTCCTGTGATGCATAAATGCATCGTCGCTCACTCATCAGAACTGACCCTAGTACAAGACTAGGACCATTACTGTTTAGTGAGTACTACTTAAATATCTGTCCCGAAGGACTGGATGCTTATTCTTAGTACCCACAATTATCGGTTGACTAATTTTTAAAGAAGGCTGACCGTGATTCGTTTAATTTGATTCGCGTTCAGCAGAGAAACGAGACTATGCACCATCTAAAAAGATATGTCAACACCTCTGTACGAAAAAACCCCAAGATTTTTCAAAAAAGTTTTCTGGCAAACGCCCACCTGACCCCGATTAGGGTTTTTACCCATTAAAAAACAATGGTTTATCAAATAATTAGGGTTTACCCCTATGAATTTCATATTTTTGTTCTAGAATGAGATTGTGCAGTGCAAAAAATATTATGGGCGAGCTACTAAACACCTTTAACCCCAAACAAGTTCTTGTCAGAGAGCTTCACGAGGGGCATCGCGCCAAAATTTTGGAACATTTACTCGCTCTAGATGAGACGGATCGCCAATTACGCTTTGGTATGCACGTGAGCGATGAAATGATTAGCGCTTATGTAGAAAAATTAAGCTTTACTGCAGACACTTTGTTTGGTGTTTTTAATCATGACTTGCAACTAGATGGTTTGGCTCATCTTGCATACTCAAAAAACAAAGATCAAACCACTGCTGAGTTTGGCGTTTCTGTAAGCGCACGCGCACGCAGTCTCGGCGTAGGTAGCGCCTTATTCAAACGTGCCGCTACACATGCACGCAATGCGAATATCACAACGCTGTATGTGCATTGCTTAGCTAGCAACAAAGTCATGATGCACATTGCCAAGAAGGCTGGCATGGATATTGATTTCGCATATGGTGAAGCAGATGCATTTCTGAAGCTACCTGCAAGCACTAACTCATCTATCGTGAGTGAAGCAGTGCAAGCGCAAATGGCTGACATTGATTACGCCTTAAAGAAAAATTTTCAGCGCTCAAAAACTTTCTTTATGCACACTCTAAGCCTAAAGAGAATTCATTAAAGAGAAATAAAAAAACGCGGCATAACCGCGTTTTTTGTATAACGAAAGTGTGCTTATTTTTGCCCGTCTAAGCGTCTTTTATCTGCCTCAGAAATGATGTCAAATAATTTTGTAACTTGCTTAACGCCTGGTACTTGACGCGCAATATCCACCGCCTTATTCGCTTCAGCATCTGTCACGATACCCATCAAATAAACCTTGCTCGCCTCTGTAACAATCTTCATTGAATTAGATGGCACCGCTTGATCTGCAACATACAAAGCCTTGATCCGGGTTGTTAAAAAGGTGTCATTGGCTCTTGCAGTTAAGGTGCTGTTCGGTGCCGCAACCAGTTCATTGATGACCTCTGTCACATTCTTCATGGCTTGCACTCTGCGCGCCACGTCATTCTTCAATTGATCGGTGCGAGCCTCCCCCGTCAACAAGACACGACGATTAAACACGGAGACATTCACATGCACATTGTCGCCATAAGTTTTGATAATCAAACTTTCAGCCTCTAGCTGAATACCACGATCAATAGCCTGTGTTCCAGGGTTTCTGCGGTCTGCAATCACGAGAGCGCCGCCAGCCATACCGCCAGCAACGACCGGAAAGCATCCTTGCAAGAGAGTGCTACTGGCCAAAGCCACAGCCCCCGTTAAAAATACGCGTCTTGCTTTCAATTGCATAAAGACCTCTTAATCTAATATCAAATGATCAATGCCGTCGCATAGACAATGCAACAACACCAAATGTGTTTCTTGTATTCTGGCCGTGCGTTGAGATGGCACACATAAATGTACATCGGTGGACTTAAGTAATGGGCCAATCTTGCCACCATCACGTCCCGTGAAAGCAACCACATGCATGCCTTTTTGATGAGCTGCATGAATCGCTTCAATCACATTTCCAGAATTACCTGAAGTAGAAATCCCTAACAGAATATCGCCAGGTTGACCTAAGGCACGAACCTGCTTACTGAAAATATCTTGGTAGCTGTAATCATTCCCGACCGCAGTCAGGATCGATGAGTCGGTCGTCAGAGCAATGGCGCCCAACTCTTTTCTCTCGCGCTCAAAACGGCCGACCAATTCAGCCGCAAAATGTTGCGCATCTGCAGCGGAGCCACCATTACCACATGCCAATATTTTTTTGCCTTGATTTAAGGCATCTGTCATCAAGACTATTGCGTTAACGATAGCCTGATTTAAGACTTTTTCAGCAGCCTGTTTTGTGGCGATACTGTCTTGAAAATGCCCCGTTACGCGAGCACCAAGATTTGCTATTAATTCTTTTTTCATACGTTAATTATGCACTCTGAGAAGCTTTAGGCAAGAGTGTATATCTAGGTAGGCAGCAATCAATTAAGATGCTGCTATGGACTTATTTAAGTACGCACAAGGTCAAAAGCTACCTCTACAAACTCTTTATGTGGTGGCAACACCTATTGGCAATCTAGCAGACATCACTATCCGCGCGCTCTTCACACTCCAGCAGGTCGACGGTATTGCCTGCGAAGACAAGCGTCATTCCAGTCAATTGCTAGGTGCTTATCAAATTAGCAAGCCACTACTGGCTGTTCACGAGCATAACGAAGCCGAATTAAGTCAAACGATTGTGCAAAAACTATCGGAGGGCGAGCGCTGGGCTTATATTTCTGATGCGGGTACACCAGGTATTTCTGATCCTGGCAGCCGACTATGTGAGGCGGTGATCCATGCTGGTTTTTCTGTAAGCCCCTTACCGGGTCCGAGCGCATTAATCAGCGCCGCCTCTGTGGCAGGCCCTCTGCTTAACCGCAGCGCTGGGCAATTTCAATTTATAGGCTTTCTTCCTAACAAAGGGGCTGAGCGGCAATTGGCTTTAGAGAAATTTCAAGAGCAAGAAATCACCAGCTTCTTCTATGAGGCGCCCCACCGGTTGGAAAAAACATTGAAAGATTTAATGCTGTGCCTTAACCCTGAGAGACTGATTTTTATTGGCAAAGAACTGAGTAAGCTGCATGAGAATATTTCTATCTGCACCGTGAGCGCTCTTGAAACCTGGTTGGCACAACAAGATAAATTAGTCGGCGAATTTGTGATTGGGATAGGCCCTAGCATGAAGAAAAAAGTCTCTGAAGGCCTAGACTCACAAACACTCAAATGGCTTGATGCTCTTGCGCCCCTCTTGAGCCATAAGGACTTAAGTCAAATTACAAGTAAGGTCACAGGTGTTCATAAAAATACAGTTTATGAACTTTTGCTAGACAAAAAAAATGGCCTCTGATGAGGCCATTTTTGTATTGACTGCGAAATTATTTCTTCGCTTCTTCTTTAGGTTTTGGAGCGGCTGGTTCTGCAAACTTGCCACCAACTGAAGCGGCTAAATAAACCACTGCGCGACCTAACTCATAATCAGAAATATCATCTGGGTTAGTGCCTCCACGGGCTGGCATTGCACCCTTACCCTTGACCACAGAAGCTAACAAAGCATCGTAGCCCTTACCAATACGACCACCCCAATCGCCAGCAGCATTCATCTTCGGAGCACCCGCTGCGCCAGAGTTATGACAAGAAGCACAAGCTTGCTTGTAGACTTGCTCGCCAGTTTTGAATTCCTTCGGGCCAGAAGCGTCTTTAAAGTCCAACAGCGCGACTGGTTTGATTAAGTTGTTCGCTGCTTCAGCTGCTGCTTCTGCGCTACCACCCGTCTTTTTGCCACTGCCCACATAAACCATTAAAAAGGCGATAACGATCAGAGGGATAAAAAAGCTCGCAAAAACCATGATGATTAGCTGTTTTGGCGATTTAATTAGGTTACCGTGCTCACTCATTTGTATTTAATTCCTCAAAATATCTAGCTCTTGCGCATTATAGCGAGGATAATTCGCAAAATATCCCTTTTTCGCACTTCGCGACCGTAGTTCAATGGATAGAATTAGAGTTTCCGAAGCTCTCGATACAGGTTCGATTCCTGTCGGTCGCACCATGACTTAGCTCAACATAGGGTTATTTAAATCAGTTATTTGTCATAAAAACCCTTTAGAATCACGGTTTCTGTCGTAATTCAGGGTTTTTAGCATGTCAGACCAAACTAGCCAAGAAATCATGACTCCCATCCCAGTTGGGGAGCCTATTCCTCACCGCAAGATCATTCGAGCATGGTTAACTCCACTCACAGAGCGTGTTGTGGCCAAAGCCATTGTGTTGCAACTATTCGACACACTCATTTTGACCGCCGCCATTGTTGCTACGGTTTATTTTGAGTCCGTTTGGCTCAAGTTACTCTTTGCCTTGGTTGCCGGATTTTTGATTGGTCGTATTTTTATTTTGGGTCATGATGCTTGCCATCAGAGCTTTACACCCTACCGTAATCTTAATAAGTGGTTAGGTCGTTTGGCTTTCTTACCCTCACTCACACCCTATAGCCTTTGGGAAGTTGGTCACAACGTCGTTCATCACGGCCAAACCAATCTCAAGGGTTTTGATTTCGTCTGGGCGCCCTTGTCTTTAGAAGAATATCAGCAGCTCTCACCGGCCAGAAAGCGCCTTGAGCACATCTACCGTAGCGGTCTAGGCCCTGCACTCTACTATTTCATTGAAATTTGGTGGAACAAGATGTTCTTCCCCAACAAGAAGAACATGCCAGCTTCTCGTCCTGCCTTCTTGTGGGATAACGTTTTAGTTAGCGTATTTGCAGTGATTTGGAATGCTCTTTTAATCTGGGCTGCGATCGCGACTCAACAATCTATTCTCTTAACTATCGTGATGGGCTTTGTTATTCCATTTATTTTCTGGAATGCGATGATTGGTTTCGTGGTTTATGTACACCATACTCACACTAGCGTATCTTGGTACTCTGATAAGTCTGAGTGGTTAAAAGCACAGCCTTTCGTATCAACCACAGTTCACATGATCTTCCCAGGCAAGTGGGGTGCATGGATGCACCACATCATGGAGCACACCGCTCACCATGTAGACATGAGCGTACCTCTTTACAAACTCAAACAAGCACAAAGTAAATTAGAAGAAATGTTGCCCGGCAGAATTATTGTGCAAAAGTTTTCATGGGCATGGTACTTCCACACAGCCAAACTGTGTAAGCTCTATGACACACAAAAGAAGTGCTGGTTGGACTTCAAAGGCAATATGACTGCACAATCAATGAAGGTGGTTTTGAGCTGATTTTTAGAGGTTTTTATAAAAACCGTTAAAATAGGGGTTGTAATAAAAGATAACGAAAAAGTAAATGACAACCCCTCCAAGCACTACCGAAACAAGTTCCAGAGTCATGAAGTTCTGCTCTTCTTGTAGCCGTGAAAAACCCCTCGAAGGTGGCACTTGGATTCCAACAAGCAATCGTAAACAACGTTGGATTTGTGCAAGCTGCCTCTATAACCGTACACACCGTACCGGTTCAGCAAAAGCCTAATCAGCCTCAGCTCACATACGGATTATTGTGGCGCTCGTAGCCAAACGTGGACGTGGGTCCATGACCAGGCACAAACGCAATGTCATCGCCTAAAGGGAATAGCTTTTCTTGTATCGAGCGAATTAAGTCTGCGTGATTACCGCGCGGGAAATCGGTGCGCCCGATGGAGCCGGCAAACAAAACATCTCCTACGATGGCCACCTTAGCTGACAGATTTACGAATACAACATGTCCCGGGGTGTGGCCGGGGCAGTGTATAACCTGAAATACTTCATGACCGACTTGTACTTGATCGCCATCATTCAACCACTGATCGGGTTCAAATGCATCACTATGCGGAAAGCCAAAACGCTGGCTTTGCATCGGCAATTGATCTAACCAAAATTTTTCATCTATATGGGGCCCAATGATTTTTAGGCCCCCCAAAGCTTTTGCTAGAGCAATAGCCCCAGCACAATGATCAATGTGCCCATGCGTGAGCCAGATGGCCTCTACTTGGACTGCTGCATTCTGGATGGCTTGTACGATGCGCTCGATATCGCCACCTGGATCGGTAACGACCGCGCGCTGTGTTTGATCACATATGAGTATTGAGCAATTTTGCTCAAAGGGAGTTACTGGAACCAGGATTACTTTTAATGCCATGGTTCCAATTATCCAAACAATTTATTGAATCACCAAGTAGATT
>RFPI01000052.1 GCA_009926205.1 Methylophilaceae bacterium | reverse complement strand
AGGCGTCAGGCCAGCACCAAGGCGCACCGACTCTCTCATGGAGTCATGAAAAATAAGGTGGTCATCCACTACCTTTGCAAATTGCAATCTAAAGCTATTGGAGCCGAGGTCGACTGCAGCTATTTCTGAATATGTGGCGTGATCTTCACCTATATTGATTTTGGATGCTTGGCTCATGAGTGTCGTGATCAATCTCGATTAATTTTAATTAAATAGTGCAATATATTCTGAATTCTTTAGATAGTTAGGGCAAAATATCTCTTATATTTTACCCACTTATGATTAAAAAATTATTACATTCATTTGCTATCTCCATATTGATGGATAGCCTTGTGCATGTAAATAGCTTGCAAATCTATTATTTTTTGCATTTCATTTTTTGCTTTTCCTGAATAGATTCAAAACAAAAAACTTAAGGTCAGGTAAAATATGAACGTAATATGAATTATTATTTTTGTCATTTTTACTGAAACAGTTGGATCAGGCACTGAAATCTCGATAACGATATAACTGGATGTTTTTTTGAGATTTTAGCCAAGTGATTAAATATATTGGCGGATTAAGGAAACTTTGCCAGCCATCACATGCAATGTCATAAATGTGTAACATTCCACACTTAAGATTGGAAAACTAAGATTTCTGATCACATAACTGGAGATAAAATGAAAACTAAACTTCTGTATAGTCTTCTAGCTGTTACTTTTGCTTGGTCTGCTACATCAGCAAATGCTGCAGAGAAAATTATTAAAATTGACGGATCATCAACCGTTTACCCTATCACTGAGGCAGTTGCTGAGGAATTTCAAAAAGTTTCCAAAGTCAAGGTAACTGTTGGCGAATCTGGCACAGGTGGCGGTTTCAAAAAATTCTGCCGTGGTGAAACTGAAATTTCTGATGCTTCTCGTCCGATTAAACAAAAAGAAATCGATGAATGTAAGGCAGCTGGTATCCAGTTTATCGAACTCCCGATTGCTTATGATGCATTGACCGTTGTAGTGAATGCTAAAAATGATTGGGTTAAGAGCTTGAGCGTTGCAGAACTCAATCAAATTTGGAAGTCTGGTTCTAGCATCAAGTCTTGGAAACAGGTCAATAGCGCATATCCAGATGAGAAAATGGCTTTGTTTGGCCCAGGTACAGCCTCTGGTACATTTGATTACTTTACTGAAGCAATCAACGGTAAAGCTCAATCCAGCCGTTCCGATTACACCCCATCTGAAGACGACAATGTATTGGTTCAGGGTGTTGCAAGTAACAAAGGATCGATTGGTTATTTTGGTTTCGCATATTTTGAAGAAAACAAAGATAAATTACGTGCGATTCCTATCGTAGCCAAAGCCGGCGCAGCAGCTGTATCCCCATCAGCCGAGACAGTGATGAATGGTAGCTACCAACCCCTTGCACGTCCATTGTTTATCTATGTGAATGCTACTGCTGCTGCATTTAAGCCTGAAGTGAAAGAGTTTGTGAATTTCTACTTAGCAAATGCGCCAAAATTGGTAAAAGAAGTGAAGTACGTTCCATTACCAGCTGAAGACTATACTGCTGTCACTGCCCACTTTAAGGCTATGAAGCCTGGTACTGGCTTTGATGGCACTGCTGAAGTAGGTATTAAAATTCAGGATTTAATCAAACGTATTAAATAGTTTTAAATTTTACGAAAAGGGGGGAATATCCCCTTTTTCGTTATTATCTAGGTTAGTATCAAAACAAGGTGATTCCATTACAATACTCACCTATCAGGGAAACAAGTCATACAATTGGATGTAATGAAACGTGGATAAACAATCAGCCAACACGCATGAAGCCTCCTCAGTCGTAAGCGCCCGACTGGCACGTAATATTCGCCGTAATATAAAAGAACGCGTGATTGAGTTTATCTTGATGCTGGCAGCGCTTTCCGCTGTAGCCACTACCTTTGCGATTGTGGCGATTTTGCTGACTGAGTCTTTGGGTTTTTTTAAGACAGTCTCGATTGTCGATTTTTTTACTGATACCGAATGGACCCCACTGTTTGAAGACGCCCATTATGGGATTATGCCGCTGATTTCTGGTACCTTAACCACCTCTTTCATTGCTTTATTAGTTGCAATCCCTATCGGTACGATTGCCGCGATTTATCTGTCTGAATTTGCCACGCACAAAACTCGAGAAACTGTAAAACCCATATTGGAACTGTTGGTGGGTGTACCAACGGTTGTATTTGGCTATTTCGCACTGTTCTTTGTTACGCCTTTATTACAAAAGGTATTTCCTGATTTGCCTGGTTTTAATATGTTGGGCCCAGGCTTAGTCATGGGAGTGATGATTGTGCCTTATATCAGCTCTGTCGCTGAAGATGCCATGCGTGCAGTGCCTATGAGCATGCGTGAAGGTTCTTACGCAATGGGCGCAACACGTTTTCAAACCGCGATACGTGTCGTCACCCCTGCAGCCATTTCTGGCATTGTTGCCGCTTATATTTTGGGTATCTCACGCGCTGTAGGTGAAACCATGGTGGTAGCCGTTGCTGCAGGTCAACAACCTAACTTAACTTTTAACCCTATGGAAAGTGCGGCAACCATTACTGCTTATATCGTTCAGGTGGCGATGGGCGATTTGCCGCATGGCAGTATAGGTTATCAAAGTATTTTTGCGGCTGGCTTGGTGCTGATTGTGATGACCTTGGGCTTTAATATTTTGGGTCATATCGTGCGCAAGAAATTCCGCGAAACTTATTAATTACTTGTAATCATAGAACGGCGTTTAAGGATTCAATATGGCAACTCCAGCATCAGTAGGCAGTAGTTCTAGCCTGAAAAATCTAGCGGAAATACGCGCTATGATTAAGCGCCATAAAATGAATGACACCTTATTTGCAATCATTGGCTTATTGGCGCTGATGTTGGGCTTGGTGACATTGCTGGTGCTATTTACTGATCTAATCTTAGATGGCAGTGATCGTTTCAATCTCGAGTTTCTCAGCAGCTTCCCCTCACGTCGTGCCGCGCATGCCGGCCTTCTGTCCGCTTGGGTGGGCTCCTTTTTGGTGATGATGGTGACCTTTATTGCCGCTGTCCCTATGGGCGTAGCGGCTGGCTTATACCTTGAAGAATACGCTCCAAAAAACTGGTTCTCAGATTTGATTGAGATTAATGTGACCAACTTGGCTGGCGTTCCATCGATTATTTATGGCTTATTGGCTTTGGGCTTGTTTGTTTATGGATTGGGCTTTGGACAAAGTATTTTGACCGCTGGCTTAACCCTAGGCTTGCTGATTCTGCCTATTGTAATTGTGTCTACCCGTGAATCTATCCGTGCCATCCCTGTAGCCATCCGTGAAGCGGCATATGCAGTGGGCGCTACCAAATGGCAAGTGGTGTATGACCATGTGCTCAAATATTCTTATGGCGGTATTTTGACCGGTGTGATTATTGGGATGGCACGTGCATTGGGTGAAACTGCGCCGATTATTACAATCGGTGCCTTAACTTTTATTTCTTTCTTGCCCCCTTCACCCGTTACCAGCGAGCCCCCCTATTTAAATTTTGAATGGCTCAGCTCTGGCTTTACGGTAATGCCGATTCAAATGTTTAACTGGCTGTCCCGTCCTGATCATGCTTTCCATGTGAACGCTGCCGCGACAGGCGCTATTATTATTGTGGTGACATTGTTAATGAATGGCACTGCAATTTATTTGCGTTACAAAATTCGCAAGAATATTAAATGGTAAGTTTTTTCTGAATCAAATTTGTTGGGATTTTATATGGTCACGCCTACCCCTATTAAAGCTGAATCGCGCAATCTGAATTTCTATTACAGCAACGGAACTCGCGCGTTAAAAAGCATTACGATGCCGCTGCATGAAAAGCGTATCACCGCCTTGATTGGCCCTTCTGGGTGCGGAAAATCGACTTTCTTACGCTGCTTTAATCGTATGCATGACCTGTATCCAGGCAATCAATACGAGGGTGAGATTTTATTGCATCCTGACAACACCAATATCTTGGCAAAAGCAGTTGATCCGATTGAAGTGCGCATGCGCATTAGCATGGTGTTCCAAAAACCAAACCCTTTCCCAAAGTCCATTTATGAAAATGTGGCGTATGGTTTGCGTGTACGAGGCGAGCGAAACAAACGTGTGATTGATGACAAAGTAGAAGAAGCGCTTAAAGGCGCGGCTATTTGGAATGAAGTGAAAAATCGTTTAAACGACTTAGCCTTTAATTTATCAGGCGGCCAACAACAACGTCTTTGTATTGCACGCGCTTTGGCGACTGACCCAGAAATTATGTTATTCGATGAACCGACTTCTGCCTTGGATCCAATCGCAACAGCCAATATCGAAGAGCTCATGTCAGAGTTACGCGACAAGCTCACCATCTTGGTGGTGACACATAATATGCAACAAGCAGCGCGTGTATCTGACTATACGGCTTATATGTATTTGGGCGAGATGGTAGAGTTTGGTGATACTGACACTATCTTTACCCGTCCTAGCAAGAAAGAGACAGAAGACTACATCACGGGTAAGTTTGGTTAATAAAATCTTCAACAAAAAAGCCGGTTTTAACCGGCTTTTTTATTCAAGTTGTGTTCTCATCAAGTGGTTTGATTCTGCACCACCTGCTGATAAAACTTGACTAGCTTTTTAGCTTGCACCGCATCGGTCCAATGCTCCTTCACATAACGCTGAGCGCTACGACCAAGCGCTTGTCTTGCTGTTTTATCCCTGAGTAAATTTAGCACTCGTGCAGCAAATATTGGGCTATCCAGTGGCGCAATATGCGCCCCCTGTCCCTCAATCAATATTGACTTGGTCCCTAGCTCGGCAATCGCGACGACAGGCGTTGCTTGTGCCATTGCCTCTATCAGCACCAGGCCTTGGGTCTCACTGAGCGATGAAAACACAAACACATCAGCTGCGCGATAACAGGCATTCAACATAGTATTACGATCTAGATAACCGATAAATTGGATATGTTGATTTAGCCCTAGCTTGGCACATTGTTGCTGCAAGCTTTTTTCTGCAGGCCCCTCACCAGCGATGACTAGCAGAGCCTCAGGCATTTGTTTGACCACGTGTTGCCACATATCAATCAGAAAACTGATGTTTTTCTCATACGCCACTCTGCCGACATAAAGCGCCATTGGTCTTTCATTTGCGATAGCAAATGTTTGGCGAAACTTTTCCGGCGATGCTTTTGCAAAACTTTGCTGTTGCAGACCAGTGGGAATCACTTCTGCATATTGTTGTACGCCATACTGTCGCAATACATCCAGCATAGGCTGCGATGGAGAAATCACACCATCTACAGCATTACATTGCCGACGAGAGATTAAACGCGCTATAGCCCGTGCGATGCGCTTGGGAATAATAGGTAAATATAAATGCAGATAATCTTCAAAAAATGTGTGATAGGTTTCTACCACTGGGATACTCAGCAACTTGCCTAAACGAAGGCCTAGCATGTGGGCGACGAATGGCGTGTGCACATGAATAATGTCAAATTGTTGCCTTTGTAGCTGTTGCACTTTATCCAGCACTTCCCCCATTTTCATCAGCCTATCTTCTGGATCAAAAAACAACCCACGCGCTGGGATACGCATGATCCAAGCCTCGTCTGCAGTGACTTGATGGTGGTCTGCAGCAGGATAGTCTGGCGCAATCAATGTGACTTGATGGCCCAATTGCTGCAGCTGATAGACAAAGGTGCGTATTGATGTCGAAACACCATTCACGCGGGGGAAATACACATCTGAAATGAGCAGGATATTCATGACGACGCACTTATCTGTTGAAAGGTGAATGCGTTTATTTTATGAAGGCTTGATGACAGTTTGATGAAATGTCATCCAATACCTAAGATCTTAGCCAAATAAGATAAGGCCCCAAACGACTGCCAAATTAATCAGACTGATGAGGACAGCCGCACTGCCAATATCTTTGGCGCGTTTGGCTAATAAATGATGATCCAGTGAAATTCTATCGACGGTGGCCTCTACTGATGAATTGAGCAGTTCCACGATGACCACCAACAAGACGCTGGCAATCATCAGGGCACGCTCCACAGCGCCGTGACCCAAGTACAAGGCCAATGGTATCAATATGATGGCCAATTTAACTTCTTGGCGGAAAGCATCCTCATTTTTATAAGCGGCAGATAATCCAGCCAAGGAATATCCAAACGCGTTTATCAGTCTACGCAGACCAGTCTTGCCTTTAAATGGGCTTTCCATAGTGCTTCCAAATCAAAAAGATTTGCGAGTATAACAATCAATGCGTTGAGATTCCATATCGAATTAAAGTCGTAAAAAAACTGTCATGAATCTTTAATAGTTTGTTGAGATACTGATAGCACCAATGAGTAGAACTTCCAAAATACTTTGTCTCATAGTACTTACCCTGCATAGCTCTGATGTATTTGCATGGGGGTTAGGGACACATGTTTATTTTGCACACTCTCTTTTATGGGCAATGCCTGCTTTAAATTCAAAATTTCGTCGCGCAGTGCTGAGCTTCCCCAGCTTGGTTATGGCAGGTGCATGTTTACCTGACTTGTCCATTATTGATAATAAGCTGAAAGAGTCGCATCAGTGGAATACGGCATTTAGTTTAATCAATCAAGCAGAAACAGATGAGGAGAGAGCCATCGCCTTGGGCTATCTTAGCCATTTATATATTGACGTTATTGCCCACAATCATTTTGTGCCTGCACATGAGGCAATGTGGTTTGAGTATGGAATGTGCGGTCATATTCTATCGGAATGGGCAATGGACGGACACTTGCAGCCACTAGGGGATGATAATCCAGCGAGCTTAATGAAGCGTAATCGCAGACTTTTAGTAAGTTTTTTATCAGATGCATTAAATTTTCCTACTGCCTCAATCAATAGCTCTTTAAACAAACTAATCTTTTGGGATAACTTACTCAGACGTTTTCAAATACCAAGACTGATTCACTTAATTGCAGACAAGAGTGATAAAAGAACCGAAAGAAACTTTCGTTATTATCTCGCTCAAACGCATATAGCGATCAATCAAATTCAATCAGTAGTTGACGGTGAGACACCTAATCTTAATGCAGAATTAATCGGCTTAAATGATTTGCAATTAGATTATTGGCGAGGTAAATGCCTACAAGACTTACATTTAGTCAATCCACAAGCAATCAGGCATTTTTAAAATTTATTTTTTCCAATTGCTCTAGTGAGCGATATAAATCAAATATTGGCTTAAATAAGCAAGAGAGTAACCTATCCCTGCCCCAACTAATACATCACTTGGGTAGTGCAATCCTAAAATCACCCTGGATAAGCCAACCAAAATAGTGAATGGAATAATGGCGCACATTAAAAGAGGATAATAAAAACCTAAAACGGTAGTAAATACCACCGCGTGTAAGGTATGTCCTGATGGAAAGCTAAATTTATCTAGTGGACGCCCTGTCAGCCAAACATCTTGATGAACCTCATAAGGCCTGGGTCTTAATGTTGTACTTTTTAACCACTTATAGATTAATGTTCCTAACAAGCCTGCAGATAACATATGCAACACAGGATTAATCGCACTATCGCCGTAAGAAATTAACATCAAAGCCATGAGAGAGTACCAAAAAACCCCATCACCTAATCGACTGATGATTCTAAAAATCGATTTGATTGCGTTATTTTTGCTTGATCGATTAATTTGAACACAGAGAGTCGTATCTAAACCCACCATGTACTCGATACAGCCATGGTGAATGTGACGAATTTTATTTCTATTGATGAGTTGCATGGCGCGTATCTTGGAGACAATTTATGACAGGAATATGAAAATTTCGTGCTTATGCATGCTTCATAAAAGCTTCAAAGAAGCTTAAAGATACTGACATATTTGATTTTTACATTGCTCATGTTTCATATTTCTAGCAATGGATATTAAATGATCAAGATAACTAAAAACAATGTTGTGGTTCTAAATAATGAAGCAAATGCATTTATCAACACGAATAAGCTTAGTGTCAGTATTGCCCGGAATATGTTTGAAGTGGAGGAAGCTCAACGTTTGCGATTTAAAGTATTTGCAGAAGAGATGGGGGCTAAAATTGGCAATAATGGACTTGATATCGATGGGTTCGATGAGTTTTGCGAGCATCTTATTATTCGAGACAATGTTACTCAAAGAGTTGTCGGAACTTATCGAATATTAAATTCACAAATGGCCGGTGAAGCTGGGGGATTTTACTCAGCAGGAGAGTTTGATTTAACTAGATTACAACATTTGTTTCATAATATGGTTGAGGTAGGACGCGCATGTGTTCATCCAGATTATAGAACAGGTGGGGCAATAACCTTGTTATGGGCTGGGTTGGCCCATTACATGAAACAACATGGCTATGAGTACATGATTGGTTGTGCTAGTGTGAGCATGGCCGACGGCGGTCATATGGCCGCAAGTCTATATAGATATTTACTAGAAGAAAAATTTCTATCTCCTCAAGAATACCGAGTATTCCCTCACTGCCCG
>RFPI01000051.1 GCA_009926205.1 Methylophilaceae bacterium | reverse complement strand
GGCAAAAATCTTGGCGATGACATTGCCGAAGGTAAGCCTACTTTGCCATTACTGTATGCGATGCGCCATGGCAATCAACAGCAGGCTCAACTAATACGCACTGCCATAGAACAAGGTGGGGAGCACAACATTCAAAGTGTCATTGATGCCGTTCAACAAACAGATGCTCTACAGCATGTAAGAATATTGGCGCAACAGGAAGCGCATTTGGCCTGTCAGGCTATTGCACATTTCCCCGTTACGCCTGCTAAGCAAAGACTGATTGAGTTAGCTGAATTCTCAGTTACGCGGGATTTTTAAATCGATAGATTTAGAGAATCAATTTAAGGTAATACGCTCGCCATTCAACGCATTGAAATAAGTTAGCTGTGTCCATCGTCCACCTTGCTCTGCAAGGTTACCGTTGAATAGTGCTGCGCCATCTATATCCACCATGGCATGTCCAGTTTGGTATAAGGTTACTTCGGCATTACTGTGACCATTATGCATAGTAAAAGTCGTCGCCAAATCGTCCTCTTGCTCGTCAAGGACCTCCCACTCACCTCCTCCAGCAAGTTCTTTAACCCAGCCTTTTAAATCCACCTCAACCCTACAAACAATGGGCTCACCCACTAGGTCTAAAGCACCGTCTTTTATCAAGCTGGCGAGTAATTCGGGCTCGTCGATTAAATCAGATTGCATAGCTATACCTTTCATAATACAAAGGGACAATCACTGTGGAATATCCGCATAAATGGATTATGGGGATACACAAAAAAAATTCAAGTGCAAAATATCAATGCTTAAGCTGGGCTGCGACATATTAATGACCAACAAACTGCTTCCTCTACATTTGCTGATGACTTAGCTGGTTTATGCTATCTTGACAGCTAAAATCTTTTGGAGGCGCAAGCAATGCTGGTAGTTGGTCTAACAGGGGGCATAGGATGCGGAAAAACTACAGTAGCTAAGTTTTTCGAAGAACTAGGTGTCCCTGTTATCGATGTAGATCAAATAAATCGCGAGATTACCCGTGCAGGACAACCCTGTTTTGATGCCATCATCAAGCAGTTTGGTCATCAAGTCGTTGGACCTGATGGTGAATTAGACCGACGCCTATTACGCCAAATTATTTTTCAGGATAGCGAGCAACGTTTAGTGCTGGAAGCCATTTTGCACCCTGCTATTTATCAGGCCACTGTTAACCAACTAGCACAAATTAAAAATACACCCTATATGATACTGGCTGTCCCATTGTTATTTGAGCACGCTAATTTTCTTTCAATGATTCAGCGCAGTTTATTGGTAGATTGCCCTCCAGATATTCAGTTACAACGTATTTGCCAACGCGACCAAATCACGCCACAACAAGCACAACAAATTATTCAGGCACAAATGCCCAGAGAGCAACGCTTAGCTTTGGCGGATGATATTATTGTGAATGACTCTAATTTGACGCAATTAAAGTTAAATGTATTAAGATTACACCAGTCATATTTGTCTAATTTGGCTGTTAGACTTAAGTAATGATTGCTTGCACAAAATAACATAGCAAATCATAATCATTATCCGGATGATAATAATTAAATGTGAATACTGTGCTTACTTTTGAATTTCCTTTGAACGAACGAGTACGTACTTTGTTACGTTTGGAGGACTTATTTTGCAAGATTTTGACTTGCATTAAAGAAGCAGAGCCTCACCATCATCATGTTGCAATGCTCAATCTATTCCAAATTATCGATGTGATGGATAGAGGTGATCTCAAAAACGAACTGATGCATGATTTAGAAAAACATCGCGCGCTCCTCGCCTTTTTTCGCAGCAATCCAAAAATAGACAAAGCCAAGTTGAATGAAACGCTAGATTTGGTCAACACTCAAGTCGACCAACTTAAATCTGTCACGCCCAAACCTGTGCAAGAGCTCAAGCAAAATGATTGGCTGATGGCGATTAAACAGCGCGGCATTATCCCAGGTGGTTTGTGTGAATTTGACGCACCAAGCTATCACTTCTGGTTAAATCAATCTGAAAGTAAACGTCGTGAGGATTTGCATGGCTGGCTTAGCCATATTCTTCCGGTTTACCAAGCATTAGAGCTAGTATTGAATTTGCTGCGTGGAAGTGGTGAGTCACAATCGCTCATGGCGGATAATGGCTCATATCAGCAGATGCTTGCCAGCAGCAAGCAAGTTCAAATGGCAAGGATTGAAGTTGATAAGGCGCTCAACTGTTACCCAGAAATCAGCGCAAATAAATACGCCATTCATATCCGTTTTATGCGCATGAATGAGCAACGCCAATCTTCCACTTGCCCACAAGAGATTCATTTCAAGCTGACGCTCGCTTCTTTATAATAGCGGGCATGAACACTCGCCCCATCAAAAAAGTTGCTTGCCCTCAATGCGGTCAACTTGCTGAATTCAGCCCAAGCAACCAGTATCGCCCTTTCTGCAGTGAGCGCTGCAAAATGATTGATTTGGGTGCTTGGGCCAGTGAAAGTTATCGCATAGAGGCTCCGCTGACACCCGAGTTGCCGGAAGACGCGGAAGAATGAAAAATCTATTCTGCTTGATATTGCTATGTGCCCTGTCTGCATGCCAAGGCAGCTCTTCCAACAAACAGATATCTATCAGCGAGGCATGGGCGCGTGCGACTGTGCCCGGCCAAGTAGTTGGCGCAGCCTATCTGAGTATTGCTGCCAAACAGGATATTCGATTAGATGCTGTGACAACTCCAGTTGCAGAATCAGTGGAGATACACACCATGCAGATTCAGCAAGGTGTGATGCGTATGCGTATGTTGGAAAAATTAGATATCCCAGCCGGCAAAAAAGTCACCCTCGCCCCCGGCCAAACCCATCTCATGTTGATTGATCTTAAAAGCCCTTTAAAGGCCGGTGAAAATATCACCCTGCAGCTTAGCTTTAGCCACAGTGATGGAAGCTCACAGCAACAAACGATTATTGCCCCTGTGTTAGCCAAATAATTTAGCTACTTACTCTGCGCCTGAAAATGCACACTCTTGACTGACTTGCCGCTGGCATCTTCTATCCAAATTGTCATCACCCAATCGCTGCGTCCTTGCACACAAGCAGGCAAAGCCATATCGGCAAACCACAAGTCCCCTTGTGCCAACAAATGATAACGATTAAGCCCCATGGGCATGTCTGCCATATTCATTTCCACTGTCACACTCTTTGCACCAGCATGAAGGATTTGCAATTGAAACGGACGTAGCGGTTGTGGAATGCTAGAAAAACGAATTTGTGTCACTGCATCGCCACATTGTTGCGTAAGATTGGGACAAGGCAATAGCTGCCCATTTGCTGCAGAATTGGAGTGGGGTAAATAGATGCGTAGGGATGGCCAAGCCAAGAGTCCCAATGCAATCACAATAAAAATTCCTAGCCATAAGATATATCGTTTTTGCATTTTCTATTTCTCTCCAAATAAACCACGTTGCATCGCAATGCCATGAGCGCCAGCTTGCCAAGCCACATGCAAATCTTGTTTGCGCATTCCTCCCAAGGCATAAATCGGGATAGGGGTGTCCTGGATAAGCTGACTAAATTTTGACCATCCCAAAGGCTGAGCCTGCGGATGACTCAAGGTCGCTTGAACAGGGGACAGTAAAGCATAGTCCAATTGCAAATCCCATGCTTTTTGTAATTCGTCAGCATTGTGACAAGACGCACCACACAACTGGTCAGCGGCTAGGATGGGGCGTTGCTGAAGTTGCATTAATCGCTGACTATTTAAATGTAACCCGCAACCCGCTTGAATAGCGAGCTCTGCATCAGCATTCAGCACAATACGGGCATTGTTAGGTTTGATGGCTTCAACCTGCCTAAACAGTTGCAATAACTGTGCTTTATTCAGTTGCGGTTCGCGCAACTGAAGCAGGCGCAAATCGTCACTAGATGCTGTTTGTAATCGCTGTAAAAATAAGCTCTCACCCAACTCGGCCACGTTGCTAATTGCCATGACTGATGGCAAGCGCAGTGCCTGCATAATCGGTTGATTAGCGGGCAACAAAGGATCTACCGTGAGTTGATTAGGGTTTTGCCAAGACCAGGCTTGTTGCTCAAGACTTTGCGGCTCACCAAGCCACTCGCGCACTTTAAAAAAATGTAAGCGTACAGTTTTTTCGGGATATTGATGGGTGCGGGTCAACCATGGACTCGCCTGCACCACTTGCATACCCAACTCTTCTTGCAATTCTCTGGCCAACGCTTGTGCAGCAGTTTCGCCGGACTCAATTTTTCCTCCAGGGAATTCCCACCAACCCGACCATGCTTTGCCTGCCGGACGCTGAGCCAACAATACTTCCCCCGATGGACGTTCTAGCACTGCCACGGCAGCATGAATAATCGCCGTCATTTCTGTGACTTGCTGGATAGTGCCTGACGACCGGCATAGTCACGCGCAAATTGATAGGCGACACGACCACTACGCGCACCACGATTGGCGGCAAATAACAGGGCAGCGTGACGCTCTTGCTCGTTGAATTGGGTAATCCCAAAATGCTGCAACCAAGTTCTCGCCACATCCAGATAGGCTTCTTGATCAAATGGATAAAACGATAGCCATAAACCGAAGCGTTCGGATAGCGAGACTTTTTCTTCCACGCTCTCTGCAGGACGTATTTCTTCACCCACATAACTGGTTTGCAAGTTATCCGACATAAAGTCTGGCATTAAATGTCGGCGATTCGATGTGGCATAAATCAAGGTATTCTCTGAGTGCGTTTGCAATGAGCCATCTAACACAACTTTCAAGGACTTATAAGCCGGCTCATTGGCCTCAAAAGACAAATCATCACAGAAAATAATAAATCGCTCGGGGCGCTCACGCAGCACACTGACAATCGCTGGCAAGGCTAATAAATCTTGTTTATCCACTTCAATCAGACGCAAGCCTTGGGCATGAAATTCGTGCAATAAGGCTTTAATAAGGGAGGATTTTCCAGTGCCACGGGCACCCGTCAACAGCACATGGTTGGCGGGCAAGCCAGCCAAAAACTGACGCGTATTGCGCACCAACTGGGCTTTTTGTTCATCCACGTGTTGAATATTACTTAGTGCAATTTGTTGCGGGTGGCTGATTTTTTCTAGCTGGCCATGTTGTCCATCCCAACGCCAAGCTAAAGCATCCCAATCAGGCGTCTGAGTGGGTCTAGGCAGGCTAGCCTGCCATTGCGCCATCAGTAAATCTAAACGCGCTATCAAGCCTTGCAACAGTTGCTCAAGTGATTGCATTATGAACGATAGCTCGCATTGATTTTGACGTAATCATAGGAGAAGTCACAGGTCCATATCGTGGCCTGCGCAGTCCCTCGATTGAGCACTACGCGCACCAAAATTTCGGCCTGTTGCATGACTGCAGCGCCCTGCTGTTCAGTATAGCTAGCGGCTCTACCTCCATTCTCAGCGACTAATACATCATTCAAATACAGTTTTAGTTTGTCTACTTCAAGATCACTGATGCCCGCATATCCAATGGCGGCCAAAATTCTGCCTAAGTTAGGATCAGAAGCAAAGAAAGCCGTTTTTACCAGTGGTGATCCAGCGATGGCATAAGCGATTTGCCGGCACTCTTGCTCATCTCGCCCAGCTTCAACTTGTATCGTCATTAATTTTGTAGCACCCTCGCCATCGCGAACTATGGCTTTGGCCAACTGAATCGCAATATCGCAGATAGCCTGACTTAAAACCTGATAGCCCGCAGAGTGCGTATCTATTTCAGCGTGGTCTGCTTGCCCTGTGGCGATTAAGATAAATGCGTCATTGGTAGAGGTATCTCCATCGACCGTGATGCAATTAAAAGAACGATTGACTGCATCGCGCACCATTTTATCCAAAGCTGCTTGGCTTACCTTTGCATCAGTAGCCACATAGCCCAACATGGTCGCCATGTTCGGATGTATCATGCCGGACCCTTTAGAGATACCCGTCACAGTCACTGTCACACCATCAATCTGAATTTGCTTACTCGCTGCTTTGGCCACAATATCAGTGGTCATGATGCTCTCAGCAGCATCCAACCAATGGTTCTCATCTAGGTTAGCGACACAAGCAGGCATTCCAGCCAGCAATCTATCCATAGGGAGTGGCTCCAATATCACCCCAGTGGAAAAAGGCAAAACCTGCTCAGGCGCAATATCTAATAATTGGGCTAAAGCTTGGCAACTTTGTTTGGCATCTTGCCAGCCTTGATCTCCAGTCCCAGCATTGGCATTGCCCGTGTTCACCAACAAAGCACGGATAGGCTGTTGCGATGCTAAATGTTCGCGACAGACTGTCACCGGGGCTGCACAAAATTTATTGGTGGTGAAAACGCCAGCCACTCGACTGCCTTGCGCCAAATGCATCACCAACATATCTTTGCGATCAGGTTTACGGATTTCTGCTTTCGCGATACCCAACTTCAGGCCTGCTATGGGTTTTAATTCATGTGCTTGGGGGGCGGATAAATTGACTGGCATGTCATCTCTCTAAATATTCAAAATAAACTTAAAAATAACATAAGGAATTTTAACTGATGCATGAAAAAAAGCGGCATAGCCGCTTATTTCATTGCATGTTTTTTACATGGCTGGAAAGGCAATTAGAACTGCACATTGTCCTGCATACGCTGATCTAATTGCGCCATCACTTGTGCGCGTTGCTCATCACTCATATCCCACCAATTTTGGATTTCTTCCAAAGAGCGATAACAACCCAAACAAAAACCTGTGTTGTCATCCATGGTGCAAACACCGATACAAGGGGTTTCTATATTTTCAGCTGACATCATTCACCTCTTTATTTCAAAACGCCATGACACTGTTTATATTTTTTACCGGAACCGCAAGGACATGGGTCATTTCTACCCACTTTGATTCCATCAGGTTGAGATGGCGCCTGTTCCGCTTGCTCACCTGCTCCGGAGAGTGCAGCGTCATAATCCGTATGTTGATACTGCACATTTTCTAATTCGGTCGGTTTTTCCACCGCTTCAACATCTTGTTCATTCTGCACTTTTACTTGCATGGTCACTTGTGTGACTTCATGTTTCACGGTATTCAACAAATTGGCGAATAACTCAAATGCCTCACGCTTATATTCTTGCTTAGGATTCTTTTGGGCATAAGAACGTAAGTGGATACCTTGACGCAAATGGTCTAGTGCAGACAAGTGCTCTCGCCAATGTTGATCTAAACTTTGCAACATGACAGCACGCTCAAACTGACGCAGCACATCAGGACTGGCTTGCTGCTCTTTGATTTGATATGCCTCATCCGCAGCTTGCAGAACGCGTTCACGTAGAGTCTCTTCATGTAACGAAGGATTTTCTTCCAACATTTTCTGCAATGGCAAATGCAAGTTAAACTCAGACTGCAATGCTTTTTCTAAAGCGGACACTTCCCACTGTTCTTCTACGCTACCAGGCGGAATATAGGTGGCAAATAAATCACTCAAAATATCATCACGCATGACCTTAACGGTCTCACCAATATCGGTGGATTCAAGCAATTCATTACGCTGTTCATAAATGACTTTACGCTGATCGTTGGCAACATCGTCATATTCCAATAATTGCTTACGAATATCGAAGTTGCGACCTTCTACTTTGCGCTGTGCATTCTCAATAGCACGCGTGACCCATGGGTGCTCAATCGCCTCGCCCTCTGGCATCTTGAGACGCTCCATAATGGCGGCCACACGATCAGAAGCAAAGATACGCAATAGTTGATCTTCTAGGGACAAATAGAAACGACTAGAGCCATTATCACCTTGGCGGCCAGCACGACCTCGCAACTGATTGTCCACACGTCTAGATTCATGACGCTCGGTACCAATAATATGCAAACCACCGGCTTCTAATACTGCGTCATGGCGTTGTTGCCATTCGCTGCGAATTTTTTCTATCGCTGCCTGCTTATCAGCTTCGCTGAGTTTCTCGTTGTTTGACACAGCACTAATATCGGTATCAGGATTGCCCCCCAAAACGATGTCTGTGCCTCGACCAGCCATATTGGTAGCAATCGTAATCATGCCTGGACGACCTGCTTGCTCAATAATATGGGCTTCACGTTCATGTTGTTTTGCATTCAACACTTGGTGCGATAGTTTGGCCTTATCCAATAAGCTAGAGATCAATTCTGAATTTTCAATCGAGGTGGTTCCCACCAACACTGGCTGACCACGTTTTTGACATTCTTTAATATCCTCAATCACCGCCTGATATTTTTCTTTAGCAGTACGGTAGACCTTGTCCATATGGTCGATACGGCGGGTCGATCTGTGCGTTGGAATCACCACGGTTTCAAGACCGTAGATTTGATTAAACTCGTAAGCTTCTGTATCAGCAGTACCTGTCATGCCGCAAAGCTTGTTGTACATACGGAAATAGTTTTGGAAAGTAATCGAGGCTAGGGTTTGATTCTCTTTTTGAATCTGCACGCCCTCTTTGGCTTCTACGGCCTGATGCAAGCCGTCTGACCAGCGACGTCCAGCCATCATACGACCAGTAAATTCGTCCACAATGACGATTTCATTGTCGCGCACCACATAGTGTTGATCACGATGGAACAGATGATGCGCTCGTAGGGCCGCATACAAATGG
>RFPI01000006.1 GCA_009926205.1 Methylophilaceae bacterium | reverse complement strand
CTTTATTTTATTGGCGATTGCTCTTTTTATTGCGCTTGCCTTTGAGTTTGTAAACGGCTTTCATGACACTGCAAATGCGGTCGCGACCGTCATTTATACGCATTCATTGTCGCCCAATATGGCCGTGATTTGGTCAGGCATATTTAATTTTATTGGCGTGATGCTGTCTAGCGGAATTGTGGCTTACAGCATCATTGCACTTCTACCTGTAGAGTTGATTTTACAAGTTGGTTCACGAGCTGGTTTTGCCATGGTGTTTGCCTTACTCCTTTCCGCCATTCTGTGGAATCTGGGCACTTGGTGGCTGGGCCTGCCGGCATCTTCTTCACACACCATGGTTGGTTCTATTATTGGCATAGGCATGGCCAATGCCTGGGTTAAAGGTAATAGTGCGATGAGTGGAGTAGATTGGGCCCACGCGCATAAGGTAATGGTATCCCTTTTAATATCCCCGCTGATTGGATTCTTATCTGCTGCGGCCTTACTGATTATTGCCAAAAGATTTATCAAGAATCGCGACTTGTATCACGCACCAAAAGGGAAAGCTCCACCCCCTTTGTGGATACGTTGTTTATTAATACTCACCTGTACTGGGGTTTCGTTTGCACATGGATCGAATGATGGACAAAAAGGCATGGGGCTTATTATGCTCATCCTGGTAGGCACGGTGCCTACAGTCTATGCACTCAACAAAGCCATCCCGGATAGCAAACAAGGTCAATTTATCGCTATTGCGCAACAAACTGAGCAAACTCTGCATGAATATCAAACTCCTTTGAAATTGGATGCTCAAAGCGTTTTAGCTAGCTATCTGAATAGCTCAAGCATGACAGATGAAGTGTTACCAGCGATGCTCATCATGAACCGTGATATCGCTAATCAAATCAGCGCTTATGGGCATTTACGTGACTTACCCCAAGCGGCAGTGAGTAACGTCAGAAACGAGATGTATTTATTATCTGAATCTATCAACAAAGTTTTACAGGAACCGCATCTAAAACTCAGCCTGGAACAACGCACGCAATTGAGTCAGCTGCGTAAAGAAATGGATAGCGCTACCAAATTTATTCCCGTTTGGGTAAAGGTATCTGTCGCCATATCTCTCGCACTAGGCACTATGATTGGTTGGCGGCGAATCGTAATCACCATAGGGGAAAAAATTGGCAAATCACATCTCACCTACGCGCAAGGAGCTAGCGCTGAATTGATTACGATGACCACGATTGCTGCCAGCGATATGTTTGGTTTGCCCGTCTCCACTACCCACGTTCTCTCCTCGGGCGTGGCTGGCACTATGGTGGCAAACCGCTCAGGCATTCATATGCAAACGATAAGAAATCTTATCGCTGCTTGGGTACTGACGATGCCGATGGCGATACTGATGTCTGCCAGTTTCTATTACATATTTATCAAGAGCTTTTAATCGCCGATTCAGGTTAAGTCCCCAATATATTGATAAAAAAACTGCTGACGCTCTATTTTGATGTATATAATCAACATAACATTTATATCCAATAGAAATGGAGTATCCAAATGAAAATATATTCAAGCATGATTCTCATGGCTCTATTACTCACCGTCAGCCCATTGAAAGCTGAGGAATATCAATGGCAAGGTCTTTATGGTGGCATTCACTTAAATCAATCTTGGGGTGTTAATCAAGACAAGATTAGAGGATATGAAATTTCTGATGGCGACCCAACCAGCCAAGTCTGGACAACAGACTCTCCTAATCTTTCGGGAAGCGGAGTCGGTCTTCATCTGGGATATCATTGGATACATCATCAGTGCTTGATGGGCTTGGAGGCTAGCTTCTCGAGTAGCGATCAGAATGGCCATGAAGCGACCGTCGCGGGCAACTCCGTCGGGGGCGCTAGAAATGCCATCAATACAAGCGCAAGAATTCATTACGATACAAAACTATTAGCCAAGTTTGGAACACTGATTTCACCTCAGCATTCTATTTACGCCCTCGCTGGACTCTCTGCAGCCCAAGTCAAAACCAAATTCGACTATACCCCGTCTTTAAATGCTGCTTACGAGACACACCCATCCTCTAATGACACTGAAACAGGGTGGACTATTGGGTTGGGAACAGAATACAAATTTACTGACAAACTCAGCCTTCGTGCTGAAGCCCTCTATACTGACCTAGGCAAAAGCAAGCGTTTGCAAGGTAAAGAAACCCTTGTTCCGGGAGGTACCGCTACACCGGGTGATGCCTATGCAATCAATGGCCAAGTCGATTTGAAATATTCAACCTTGCAATTGGGGATTAACTACCAATTCTAGAGATAAACAAAAAAAGAGGAGCTAAGCTCCTCTTTTTATTGGCCTCATACAAAGATGAAGTAATCAATGGTTAGTGCGCCTAATCTATATCGGCAGAGTCACACTAGGTCAATGACGGCTCATCATTCTAATGAATTAGAACGACTGCCTGATTCACAGCACTAACTCATAGATTCTAGCCTAGTTTCACCCAGATAAGACTAGATTAACCGCACTTACTTTCACCGCAATTCAAACAGGTCAAACACCCGTCCATCACAATCGCGGCTTTGGTACTACATTTAGTACACAACTGAGCACCTGCTGGGAAACCTTCAGCATTACTCTCCTCGCCAGATTTAGCGTGTTTTTCTAAAAACTCTTTACGCTTTTCTTCGACCAGTTTTTGTTGGTGTTCATCTAAGCCAGCTTTTTTCAGCATGCCGATTTCTTGTAAGTGTTGTTCAAGCACTTCACCGATTTCTGCCACCAAGCTAGGAATATATTTACCGCCCTTTTTGAAGTAGCCACCACTCGGGTCAAACACACTGTGCAATTCTTCGACCAAGAAAGTGACGTCACCCCCCTTACGGAACACCGCAGACATCACACGAGTAAGCGCTACGATCCACTGGAAGTGATCCATGTTCTTGGAGTTAATGAAAATCTCAAACGGACGACGGTGCTCTTGTGGCGTGCCCTCGTTCATGATGATGTCATTAATCGTGATATAAAGCGCATGCTCTGTCACGGGCGTTTTAATTTTGTAGGTATTACCTACCAACTTTTCCGGACGTGTCAGAGGCTCACCCATCTGCACCACATTGCTAGTTGCAGCCTGCGCAGATGCCGCTGCATCTTTGGCTTTGTCTTCTTCACTTACCAAGCCGTAGCCGGTAATTTTTTTCTCAATTTTAATGGCCATAATATTTATCTCTCTTTGCTGTCTCTAATCGCTCAGGGCGCTTAGAATTTTCCGTAATAACCTTCTTTGAGGGCGTCGTATAAGTTAGCGGCGGTATGAATTTCGCCGTCATACTCAATTTCTTCATTACCCTTCACTTCAATCATGCTGCCATCTTCCAAGGTGAATTTGTAAGTGGTGTTTTCCAAATCTTTCTCTGTCACCAATACGCCTTGGAATGCTTCTGGGTTGAAGCGGAAAGTCGTACAGCCTTTGAGGCCTTTTTCATAAGCGTATAGATAAATGTCTTTGAAATCTTCAAAAGCATATTCTGTTGGCACGTTAATGGTCTTGGAAATCGAGCTATCAATCCATTTTTGTGCGGCCGCTTGAATATCTACGTGGGCTTTGGCCTGAATCGTGGATGAGTCAACAAAGTAGTCCGGTAATTTCTCGTCTTCTTTATCACTAAATGGCATTGCCTTGTTATTCACTAACTCGCGATAGGCCAACAACTCATAGGAGAATACGTCTACTTTCTCTTTTGACTTTTTGCCTTCACGAATCACATTACGTGAGTAATGGTGCGCGAATGATGGCTCAATACCGTTACTGGCGTTGTTTGCCAAGGACAATGAAATCGTACCGGTTGGCGCAATTGAGCTGTGGTGCGTAAAACGTACCCCATGCTTGACGATATCTTTACGCAAAGCCTCTGGGAACTGTTGCATATAGCGACTGTACTGACCTAACAATACTTTGCCTTTGACCTTGTCGCCCAATTTGAAACCATCGTTAAGCATTTCTGGACGTTTTGCCAACATGTCCGCAGTTACTTCAAACTGTTCATCCATAATCGGTGCTGGGCCTTTTTCTTTGGCCAATTCCACACCCACTTCCCAACCTGTTTCTGCCATCACTTTGGTCACTTGCTCAGTGAAAGCGATCGAGTCTTCATCACCATATTTCATTTTCAACATGGTTAGAGTAGAACCTAAGCCTAGGTAACCCATACCATGACGACGCTTGCGCGCGATTTCATCGCGTTGTTGTGACAACGGCAAGCCATTAATTTCTACCACGTTATCTAACATGCGAGTAAAGATGGCAACTACTTCATGATATTCATCCCAGTCAAAACTGGCTTGATCAGTGAAAGGATGACGAACAAACTTGGTCAGGTTGATAGATCCCAACAAACAAGCACCATAGGGTGGCAATGGCTGCTCACCACAAGGGTTAGTAGCACGAATATTTTCACAGAACCAGTTGTTATTCATCTCATTGACACGGTCAATCAGAATAAAGCCTGGCTCAGCAAAGTCGTAGGTGGAGCTCATAATCACATCCCACAAACGACGTGCCTTGATAGTTTTATAGACACGACAAGCGACTTTGCCATCACTTTCACGTGTTGCATATTTGCCTTTGACAGGCCACTCGCGCCAAACCACTTGGCTATCGTCGTCAAGGTTGATGGCATCCAAGGTCACTTCTTTTGGCGTGACTGGGAAAGCCAATTTCCACTCTGCATCTGCCTTCACTGCTTCCATGAAGTCTTTGGTAATCAAGCAAGACAAGTTGAATTGGCGCAAACGGCCCGCTTCTCGCTTGGCTTTAATAAAGTCAGTGACGTCAGGATGAGAAATATCAAATGTTGCCATCTGCGCTCCACGACGACCACCTGCAGAAGACACGGTGAAACACATTTTGTCGTAGATATCCATAAATGACAGAGGGCCGCTGGTGTAAGCACCCGCGCCTGCCACAAAGGCCCCTTTGGGACGCAAGGTAGAGAATTCATAGCCGATACCACAACCCGCTTTTAGGGTAAGACCCGCTTCATGCACTTTATCTAGAATGCCATCCATACTGTCTTCAACCACACCTGATACGGTACAGTTAATGGTGCTGGTAGCTGGCTTATGCTCTAAAGCTCCCGCATTCGACGTGATACGACCGGCAGGAATAGCGCCACGACGCAAAGCATAAAGAAACTTCTCATGCCAATAATCACGCTTCTCGGGCGCTTCAACCTCGGCCAAAGCTTTCGCGACTCGTGAGTAGGTGTCATCCATGGTTTGATCCACAAACTCACCTTGTTTACTTTTTAAACGGTACTTTTTATCCCAGATATCTATAGACACCGGTTGAATCGGGACCTCTTGCTCGGTGGCTTGCGTGTCAGTGGTTTTGACGGCTTGTAACATGGACTATACCTTCCTGATTGTTATATACACGACAGTTAATTTGTCATTCATGTGCCTCGGTCGTCCACCGGGCACCTCCTTGCTATAGGGACTGTTTACTGACTTGAGCGCGATAAAATGTGTACTTTAGTAAACAAATGTGTGTGCTGGGTCAAAAACAGCGAAACCACAATATCTTGTGATTGGTTGCAAAATTATGTCATTTTATTGTGTTGGTCAAGCGAATTTGTTCTTCATTTTTGTGCAAGTATATGCTCTTTTTTGGTGCGGCCTGTGGGGCCCTAAATTTGGCGCGCCCTTGCTAAAAATCAAGTAGTTTTGCATGAAATTAAAAAATATTTTTTGTTTGAAATAATGTCGAATATATAGTGACGGAGATCAGTAGTTTTTTGGGTGCCGTTAGAATTTATATGAGAAAATCTAAGCATGCCTAGATTGTTATATAGCCTAACCCTGTTTTTTTTACTGCCCATCACTTTGCTGAAGCTGATTTGGCGTGGTTTCCGCCAACCAGACTACCTCAAGCATTGGAAAGAGCGTTATGCGATTAGCTTCCCTAGCTGCACCAAGCAATCTATTTGGCTACATTGTGTGTCTGTGGGCGAAACCCGAGCAGCCGAGAGCTTGATTAAAGCGCTGATTAAACAATACCCCCACACCCCGATATTACTGACCCACACCACTCCAACCGGACGCGAGACGGGCCTTCAATTATTTCCTCGTGATACATATCCACAGATTCAACGTTGCTATTTGCCCTATGACCTACCTTGGGCTGTGCATCGCTTCTTACAGCACTACCAACCAAAATTAGGGGTGTTACTAGAAACCGAGTTGTGGGCCAATTTGATTGCTGGCTGCCGCCAGAAAAAGATTCCATTAATACTTTGTAATGCAAGGCTATCGGCCAAATCTGCGGCGGGTTATGCAAGATTCTCGCAGTTAAGCGCCCAGGCATTGCAAGGATTGACTGCGATTGCAGCACAAAGCCAAGAGGATGCAGCAAGATTGCTACAACTGAGACAGCGAGAAACACCAGCGATACCAGTAACAGGCAATCTAAAATTTGATTTTAATGTGGCGCAGGATAGCCATGAGCGCGGTGACTTTCTGCGCAAATTATTAGGTCCATCTCAAGCTGTATTTTTAATTGCAAGCAGCCGCGAAGGCGAAGAAGCACTGATATTGCAGGCGCTCAAACAATCTCCCCTCAATGCGAAGATCATTATTGTGCCTCGCCATCCTCAAAGGTTTGATGAAGTGGCGCGATTGATTAGTCAGTACGGCTTTCGCTTTTGTCGGCGATCCGAATTTTCTCAAGGTAACGTTGCCAGCGAAATCAGCCAAGCGCAGATTATTCTCGGGGATAGCATGGGCGAGATGCCGACATATTATGCCGCCAGTGATATTGCCTATATCGGTGGTAGCTTGCTTCCTTTTGGCGGGCAAAACCTGATAGAGGCTTGCGCTGTGGGCACACCAGTATTGATAGGCCCTCATACCTTTAATTTCGCTCAAGCCGCGGAGATGGCCGTACAAGCCGGTGCGGCCATCCGTGTGCAGGATGTTAAGCAATTATTGGAGACAGCTGAGCAGTTGTTGCAACACACTGAGCAATTAGCCCAGATGAGCCTAGCAGCAAAACAGTTTGTCAGTGACAATCAAGGCGCTACAGAAAAAACTGTAGCCCTCATTAAGCAGATGATGGCTCACTAAAGATAGCCTTTGAGTCAGGCTGAGATTAACGGATTAACTTGCTGATGGTTTTAAAGGCGTCACCTTCAGCGACCCTCAGCCATTCAAATATCACAGATTCTGTATTGGTCACGACACAGCCCGCTTGACGCAAACGTTGAAGGGCATTTTGTTTGTGCTCAGGATTGCGTGATATGACCGCGTCTTCGACAATAAACACCTGCTTACCACGCGCTAAAAGATCTAATGCCGTTTGTAAAACGCAAATATGAGTTTCCATGCCTAGCAATACTATTTGCGGTTTATCGCCCACCAACTGTCGATTAAAGCTTGCTACCTGACAACATGAGAAAGCCGTTTTTTCCACCGCTTTGGCTGATGTATGAGCACGCAACTCCTGCACTGTGGACCCAAGGCCTTTTGGATACTGCTCGGTCAATAACACCGGTACTGCCAACAAGTCGGCTGCCTGCAGCAATACTTGGGACTGTTTCAACATAGATTGCATAGGCGCTGACGGCATCACAGCGGTCAATTTTTCCTGCACATCAATCACTAGCAACTGAGATTGGTGTTGAACTAGCAGATTGAGGGATGGATTATTCATTGGTAGCAACAAGTTGTTGGTTCACTGCTTCCAAATCAGCCATGGTCAAATCTCCAACAGCCGCTTTAAGCATCAAAATATTCATCAAATAGGTATAGCGCGCTTGCAACAGGTCGCGTTTAGCGTTAAACAATTGTTGCTGCACGTTCAACACGTCAACACTAGTTCTGACGCCGACTTCATAGCCCAACTGGGTTGACTCTAATTGAGATTGAGTTGAGGCTAAAGCTTGCTCAAGGGCACTAATTTGCGAGACTGTACTCACTAAATTTAAATAGGCTTGTCGCGTTTCCATATCCGCTTGGCGGCGCGCAGCCTCGAGATCGTCTTGCGCTTTGAGCTTATTGGACAGCGCTTCTCGTGAGCGTGAGCTCACTGCACCACCCTGATAGATGGGAACAGAGAGTTGCATCCCTATGACAGCCGCTCTCTGATCCAATCCAATACCAGCAATACCGCCATTTACGTAACTATCTGTATAACTACCCACCAAATCTAAGCTAGGCAGGTGCCCTGCATTTTGTCTGTCTACTTCTTGTGCTGCAATTTCTAATGCTTGACGTTGAATCGCAATGCGCAGATTGGCGCTATTTGCCATTTCAACCCATTTTTCGATATTACTGGGGGCAGGCGTCTGCGGCACAAGGTCTTCTCTGACCGCCATTAAAGACTGAGGCATGTCGCCAATAAGGGCTTGTAGCGCGCGCTTTTTAATTTCTAGATCGTTGACGGCCGCGATGTACTGGGCTTGGATAAGATCGAATCTCGCTTTGTCTTCGTTGACATCAGTAATCGTCGATGTGCCTGCCTCGAAACGGGCTCTTGCTTGCTCTAGCTGACTACTAATGGCCTGCTTCTGGGCTTCAATAAGATGAATCTTATCTTGGGCGAGCAGCACGTCAAAATATAACTGCGAGGACCTGAGTATCAAATTTTGCTTGGAGACAGCCAGTTCATAGTCCGATTGTTGCACCATACTTTTGGCTTGTTCTAGCTGAGCACGAATTTGTGGCCTAAATATTGGTTGAACAATATTCAGTCCTAGGCTGTAACCCTCATAATTTTGTCTGCCGTCGCGTCTTGCGCCCGGCTGATTTGGCGGCAGAGGTCCTGCCCCAACGAATTTCACGTCATTACTTGTAGCATTCGCATTACCTGCAATAGAAACAACAGGTAAATATTGGGCCTGGCCTTGAACAATTTTCTCTTGGGCAGCGCGATTGGCATTTTGTGCTGCCGACCACACTGGATCACGAGCTAAAGCCTGCTGATAAATTTGCAGTAAATTTTGTGCGGCTTGCACAGGCAGGCTGGCAGCCAGCAACGCAATGATAAGCCAACGTTTATCGACCATTAAACTGATATTCCCTATGCTAAAACTCAAAACGGGAGGGTTGAGGTGCGTTCTCTAATACGGGCAAACAGGTTTCAAACAATACATCTTGTTTGAAACTATTTTCGTCAACTCTGCTGACCAAAATTGCTTGCATCACGGGTGCAGACCCAACCACGACCAGCATACGACCACCAATCGCAAGCAAGCGTTCCATCGCCTGAGGATAGACGGGCAGTGATCCAGTCAACACAATAGCTTGGTATTGACCGTTGGCTAGAGCCAAACCGTCACCCACATGCAAAGTGACATTTTTAATTTTTTGCGCACTTAAACTTTTGCCCGCCTGATTGGATAAGGCACGATGCACCTCATAGCTATCCACATGTTTGGCTTGCTTGGCCATCAAAGCGGTGAGATAGGCGGCACCTGTTCCAATTTCCAATACCTTATCTTGCGCGGTTAAAGCGAGTGCTTGTAAAAAGCGCCCCTCAATTTTAGGGGACAACATCGTTTGGCCATGGCCCAGAGGAATCTCAATATCTGCAAAGGCCAAGCCCTGATATGCCTTGGGTACAAAAGCCTCGCGTGGCAAGGTCTGCAATAAATGCAAGACTTTGGCGTCCAATACTTCCCACGTGCGCACTTGTTGTTCGACCATATTAAAACGGGACTGCTCTACCCGCGTTGCCTCATTCAACATACTTTTCCTCATGCAAAAACAGATGATTAAAATGCCAAATATTATAGCGTCTAAGCCTGCTTATCGCTTGCTTTTATTTGCTTTTTCGCGTAATTTTGACGGCCTTGCTAGGGGTCTCTGAAATGTCATTCGGAGTGAGAAATACCCTTTGAACCTGACGCGGGTCATGCCGCCGTAGGGAAGCGAATTCTCTCGTTTCCCTGTGATAACCCAACAGGGGACGCCTCACGGCTCCCTGAATTAGATGGAGCTTAGACGATGAACGCCACCGATAAATTTATTAATACCAGCGCCCAAATTGACGAAGGTGCGACCAAATCTTTTGCTAATTCGCGCAAAGTTTATATCCAAGGTTCTCGTCCTGATATTCAAGTACCTTTCCGCGAGATTAGTTTGAGTGATACGCCGTCCGCATTTGGCGCAGAAAAAAATCCACCCGTGATGGTGTATGACACCTCTGGTCCTTACACCGATCCGAAAATAAATATCGATATACGTAGCGGTCTGCCAGCTTTGCGCGCAAAGTGGATAGCCGAGCGCGGCGACACTGAACAATTAGCTGGACCTACTTCTTCGTATGGTTTGGATAGATTGCATGACAGCGCGTTGGATAATATGCGCTTTAATCTTGTACGCAAACCACTGCGCGCAAAAGCGGGTAAAAATGTGTCGCAAATGCATTATGCGCGTCAG
The DNA here is from genome assembly GCA_009926205.1 of Methylophilaceae bacterium. GTDB lineage: Bacteria > Pseudomonadota > Gammaproteobacteria > Burkholderiales > Methylophilaceae > RFPI01. The sequence goes on along the minus strand of RFPI01000006.1, from coordinate 31,108 downwards.
GGGATTATTACTCCCGAGATGGAATTCATTGCTATCCGCGAAAATCAACGTCGCGAAAATATGAGTGAGTTGTTACAAACTCAACACCCTGGTCATGATTTCGGAGCGCATATTCCAAAACTGATTACGCCAGAGTTTGTGCGTGAAGAAGTTGCTCGTGGGCGTGCGATTATCCCTGCCAATATTAACCATCCTGAATCAGAACCCATGATTATTGGCCGTAATTTCTTGGTAAAAATTAATGCCAATATTGGTAACTCAGCGTTAGGCTCTTCTATTAATGAAGAAGTAGAAAAAATGGTTTGGGGCACACGTTGGGGTGCTGACACGGTGATGGATTTGTCCACCGGTAAAAATATCCACGAAACTCGTGAATGGATTATTCGTAATAGTCCAGTGCCGATTGGTACCGTGCCGATTTATCAGGCTCTTGAAAAGGTTGATGGTAAGGCCGAAGAACTGACTTGGGAAATTTTCCGCGATACCCTAATCGAACAGGCAGAACAAGGCGTGGACTACTTCACTATTCATGCCGGCGTTCGCTTAGCCTATATCCCCATGACCGCAAAACGCATGACCGGTATCGTGTCACGCGGCGGTTCTATTATGGCGAAATGGTGTTTGGCGCATCATAAAGAGTCATTCTTATATGAGCACTTTGAAGATATTTGCGAAATCATGAAAGCTTATGATGTCTCGTTTAGCTTAGGCGATGGCCTGCGTCCTGGTTCGATTTACGACGCAAATGACGAGGCACAATTTGCCGAGTTGAAGACTTTGGGTGAGCTCACGCAAATTGCTTGGAAACATGATGTACAGACCATGATTGAAGGTCCTGGTCATGTGCCTATGCATATGATCAAAGAAAATATGGATTTGCAATTAGAACATTGTGGCGAAGCTCCCTTCTACACATTAGGTCCATTGACGACAGATATCGCACCAGGCTATGACCACATTACCTCTGGTATCGGTGCTGCCATGATAGGTTGGTACGGTTGTGCCATGTTGTGCTATGTCACACCTAAAGAACACTTGGGTCTGCCAGACAAAGAGGATGTGCGTGAGGGCATCATTACTTATAAGATCGCCGCTCACGCAGCTGACCTTGCCAAAGGTCACCCTGGTGCACAAATTCGCGATAATGCTTTGTCAAAAGCGCGCTTTGAATTCCGTTGGGATGACCAATTCAATCTTGGCCTTGATCCAGAAAAAGCCAAGGAATTCCATGATGAAACGCTGCCTCAAGAAGGTGCAAAACAAGCGCACTTCTGTTCTATGTGTGGACCTCATTTCTGCTCTATGAAGATTACTCAAGACGTACGTGATTACCAACAAGGCATAGATGCACAAGAGGCTTTGCAAAAAGGCATGCAAGAAAAGGCCGTTGAGTTTGTGAAGAAGGGTGCTGAAGTTTATCAAAAAGTGTAAGGCGGTATAGCAACTAAAAAGCCGACTTGGTGAGTCACTAAGTCGGCTTTTTATTTAGATGCTTTTTTGCTTCACTGATGTCGTAAGTTTTCATATTAAGCCTCATGAAAAAATTCAGGCTGCAGCCAGTTCCTCTCTTATGACTTGCCTTAAGCGTTCCTCTGTAAGGACTGATGGGGTTCGAGTTTGGAACTGTTTTAATGCCTCATTGATTAGGGTTTGATAACCCTTTCCCTGCGCCTGTCCTTGCTCACGGAAGTACTGCAAGATATCGCTATCGATATGAATGGTGATACGCGTTTTGTTTGCTTTGGATAGCACTGCACCGCGTTTTCCTTGGCTAAAATCTATCGATTTCTTCATATTGTCTCCTTTCGCTAGGATCTGCTTTTCTAGCTGAAATAATCCTTAAACTATCTTGTTCTGAATAGCTATAACATATCACTAATAATTGATGATCGATATTCATACCAATGGTTAAAAAGCGTTGTTCATAATGTCCGACATCCTCAATAGTGATGGCAAACGCGTCATAAAAACGGCTTCAACATCGACGAAATTGATTCCGTGCTTGCGAATGTTGATAAGATTTTTTTGTGGGTCAAAAAGTATTTTCATTTTCTATTATACATACTTTATACATATAAATAAATTTTCAGTGATTCCTCTCCTAGCCTTAGCAAGCTGAGCTTGGATAAATATCCCTTAGATAACTGGTATTTCACTATTGAATTGACTGATGGACATAGATTTAATGATTGTTTGATCAATTGAGCTGTCTCACCGATAAAGCATCTTTCCAAACAGCCTGCGTAGTATTCCTTAGGGACAACCGCAATGCTTTGTTAAAATACCCTGATTGAAAAGAAAGCACGGTCATATCTTGAGCACCATTAAACTCAATAAGCAACCTAATACCACGCCAGCCACTGGCAAGACTCCTTTGCGTCGCCCAGCGAATCATTTACGCGACCGTAGCAAAGCACCGGTCAAGCCAGTGCTTGCGCGTCCAGAAGAGAGTGTGGTGGCCACGGAGAAACGTCCTGTGCGCCGCGATAACGAAATCAAAGCACCCTCAGAAAGTACTCGCCAGCGCAACCATAGACATGACGGTCGACTGCATGAAGAGTCCCGCCATGTTCGTAGACATAATCCAGAAGAACCGCATTATCGACAATCCCCTACGCGGGGCGGCAAAGCGCGAGATGGCTATGACCCAACGGCAGCCAGAGCTGCAAAGCCTGACGTTAAATCTAGCTCCCCAGAAACCTTTCCGCGTTTATCCAAACGCATGTCGGAGTTAGGGCTGTGCTCTCGCCGTGAGGCCGATGAGTGGATTGCGAATGGATGGGTCAAAGTGAATGGTGAAGTCATGAGTGAGCTGGGAGTCAGGGTTAGTCCTGATGCACGAATTGAGGTTGATCGTGAGGCAAAAACGCATCAAGCGGAACAGGTCACTATCTTGTTACATAAACCTGTAGGCTATGTTTCTGGTCAAGCAGAAGATGGCTATCAGCCTGCTGTGGTGTTGCTACATCCTGATAACCAATGGCCAGATGACCCGCTTATCGACAAGCGCTTTAAACGCGGCTACTTGGCTGGCTTAGCTCCAGCAGGTCGCTTGGATATTGATTCCACAGGTTTGTTAGTGTTTACTCAAGACGGCCGTGTAGCACGCCAATTGATTGGTGAAGACTCTACCGTTGAAAAAGAATATTTGGTGCGAGTGACGGGTGAATTGAGTGATGAGGGTTTACGATTACTGAATCATGGCCTGCGTTTGGATGGGGTGCAATTAAAACCTGCCAAAGTGTCTTGGCAAAATGAAGATCAATTACGCTTCGTCTTGCGTGAGGGTCGTAAACGTCAAATCCGACGCATGTGTGAATTGGTGGGATTGCATGTCACTGGTCTCAAACGCGTAAGAATCGGGAGTGTCACTTTGGGCAAATTACCCCCTGGCCAATGGCGATATTTAAGACCGGAAGAACGTTTTTAGGGAGCACGCTTGGATATTCTGTTGTTATTAAAAGCTCTGTTACTTGGCATCGTAGAAGGCGCTACAGAGTTCCTGCCTATCAGTAGCACAGGACATTTAATTATCGTGAGTGACTTGATTGATTTTATGGATAAGTCTCGTCGCGATGTATTTGAAATCTTTATCCAGCTGGGGGCAATTCTGTCAGTGTGCTGGCTGTATCAACAGCGACTGATTGAAGTCGTGAAACATCTAGGCAAGGACCGCCAAGCGCAGCGTTTTGTATTGCATTTGCTGTTGGCATTTTTGCCATTGGCACTGATCGGTTTAGCCCTGCACAAACAAATTAAAGCACTTTTATTTAACCCTATCGCCGTTGCTTGCGCCCTGATTGCTGGGGGTTTGATTATCTTATGGGTGGAGTCACTGAGACTGAAACCACGCACTCATGACATCCAACATATGACGGTGATGCAAGCCATCAAAATAGGTCTATTTCAAGCACTGGCCCTTATCCCTGGTGTGTCGCGTGCCGGCGCAACGATACTTGGAGCAATGGGAGTGGGACTGTCACGTCGGGCCGCCACAGAGTTTTCCTTCTTCCTCGCCATTCCAGTGATGTTTGTCGCCAGCGCCTACGATCTGCTTAAACATCGTGATTTACTCTCCGGTTCAGATTGGGGAGTATTCGGCTTGGGCTTTATTGCCGCATTCTTTTCAGCGCTGCTGGCCATCAAAACTTTTTTGCGATTTATCGCCCAGCATGATTTCAAAGTATTCGCTTATTATCGAATCGTATTAGGCATCATCGTACTGTGCTACTTTCTCTAATTTTCAATCAGAGATTTACGCATGACCGCAGAGTGATTTTCGATGTCACACACTGATTTCTCACAAAAGATTATCGCGTGGCAACAAGTGCATGGTCGCCATCAATTGCCTTGGCAAAATACGCATGATGCCTACGCCATTTGGGTGTCAGAAATTATGTTGCAACAAACCCAAGTGCAGGCGGTGATTGCTTACTATCAACGCTTTATGCAACGCTTCCCCGATGTACAAGCCTTAGCCGCCGCCCCGCAAGAGGAAGTGATGCGCTACTGGAGTGGTCTGGGATATTACTCCCGTGCACGCAATCTACATGACGCTGCACAAAAAATTGTCGATGAATTTGCCGGACAATTCCCTCAGCAAATGCCAGATATTTTATCCTTGCCTGGTATAGGTCGATCTACCGCCGCAGCGATTACTGCATTCGCCTTTGAACAACAGCAAGCCATTTTAGACGGCAATGTGAAACGAATTTTTGCGCGTCACTTTTTAATTCAAGGTTGGCCGGGGCAACCTAAGATTGAAAAACAAATGTGGCAACTGGCAGAGCAACTATTACCTCATAAAAATATCGTGGCTTATACCCAAGGCTTGATGGACTTAGGAGCAACGCTATGTACTCGCAGTAAACCGCGTTGCATAGAATGTCCTATCCAAAGCAGTTGCCAAGCCTATGCACAACAAATGGTCGCCATCCTACCCACCAGCAAGCCAAAGAAAAGCCTGCCACAAAAACATACGGTGATGTTAATCGTCTTGGATGGCGATGAGGTGTTGTTAGAGAAACGTCCTCCCAGCGGAATCTGGGGAGGCTTATGGAGTTTACCGGAGATATCAGCGCAAGAGATTCCCGACCAAGTGCTGCAAACGCGATTTGCACTTCAAGCCCAAGCCAGTGAACCGCTAGCAGAAGTGCCGCATAGCTTCACGCATTACAAGTTGAACATTATTCCGCAACCCATGCATCTATCTGAACGCGCACCACAAGCGCACGCTCCCCAGCTACTTTGGCTGCCACTGCATGAGGCCGTCAATGCGGCTATTCCTACGCCAGTAAGAAAGATATTGCTAAACCTAATACAGCCTGTATAAACTCTCATTTGATTCAAATTTTGATTAACTTCTTTTTGAGTGAGTGATGGCTAGCTTATACAAGAGTCGAGCTGAACGAGTGCAGGATGTGATTCTGGCATATGCCAAGCCAGAGAACTCTGTACGCTATTCGCTCACGCATGGCGGTCGCTATTTGCCATATGAAGAGCATGAGTTAGAACTGATGCGTGAGGAGCGCGCCTGGGCGATGGCGCGTTTGGTGATAGATAAAATCATGCGCTCCCCACCATTAGATTTGAGACCATATCAATCCTCCGCTCAGCGTGATTAAAAACTAGTGGAATAGCAGACATAAAAAAAGCAGTTCACAAGAACTGCTTTTTTATTAGCTTTACAATGCGAAAGAATTAGATCTCGCCCCAGCTTTCGTCCCACATACAATGCTTAATGGTTTTACGATTTTTGATTAACTCATCAATGCTAGGCTCATCGTTCAGAGCACGCTTAATCGCCAATTTAGTCGCTTCGTAATTGTTTTTATACATATCCGCTTTATCCAAGTTCGCTTCTTTAACGCAACCTGGGTCAATCCAAACCAAACTGATGATGCACAAATCATTCACTTGATCTTTTGGAATAATGCCTTCAATCACACAATCCAAAATGGCATCTGCTGTAGCAGCCTGCACCACACCACCAAATAATTCAATATTAGCGCTATCTTTAAGCGTTACTTTTGGCACCATCATACATGCTGGGCGTACCAATTGATTGATATCGCGCACAGCAAACATGGCCGTATGGCCTTTGCTTTGTGCCATCATATTGGCAAAAGCAGCGCCAACTGGGCCATCCACCGCGCCAATCAAAATCTCTGGCATAGCAGCAGTGACATCTTTACCTGGGCTGAATACAGTCGCTTCACCCGCTTTAAAAATAATTTTGGACATAATTTAGATTCCTGAAAAAAACTGATGAAAGAAGCACAAAATTCGAGGTGCGTATTCTACCCAAGCCAGCATACATCAGCAAATCATGCTGGAGAAATTTGTAAGCGCATATCGCAATGCCATATGCCAGCATCTAAATAAGGCTCACTTGTGACGGTAAAACCAAATCGTTGATAGAAACCTTGGGCTTGAATTTGTGCGGATATATGAATAGCGTGCCATGCGTGATGTTGTGCATAATCAATGGCACATTGCATAAGCCGTCTGCCGAGTCCTTTGCCACGCCACTCGGGCAAAACCGCCATACGTCCCAAATGCTGTGTGGGCAATAATCTTGCACATGCCACCGGTTGCTGACCGATGTTGAGCAATAGATGCTTAGCCTCTGCATCCAAACCGTCCCATTCCAACTCAGCAGGCACTGATTGCTCTTGCATAAATACCTGCTCGCGAATCTGCCGCAATGAAACTTCGGCTTGTTGCCAACTCACAATGTTTAAATTTGGTTCGGGGTAACGCACTGCAACACTCCAATTATTTCTTGCCTAGTTTGCCGAGGATATCAACTTCACATATACTCATGCCACGCTTAATTTTATAGGATGGAATCATGAACAAAGCATTTAGTTTTCTTGGTCGCATACTGATTGCGCAATTATTTTTGTTGCAAGTCATCGTATTGATTTACGGCTTTAGCAACAATCCTAATGGTTATGTGGATTATCAAAATGCCTTGGGACATCAAGGGCTACCTGGCATCTTTGCTCCATTGATTATTTTGGTGCAATTAGTGGGCGGAGCCCTGCTGTTGTTAGGCTATAAAACAAGAGCTGCTGCGATTGGCATGGCGATTTATGCCATTTTTATCTCTTTGGCCTTAGGTTTGTCTCCATTTCAATATTTGGCGATTGTCGGCGGACTATTAATCTTGGCTAACAACCCAGCCACAGCATATAGCTTGGATAGTTGGAAAAAATAATTTTCCATCCAATCAAAAAGGCGCTTAATGCGCCTTTTTTTCTGCATCGCGTAAATTCTTGGGAAGATGAAAGACTACTTTTTCCTCAACTCCAGGGAGTTCAATCACATCCGCCTGCGTCATTTTTTGCAAGCTACTGATGACTTCCTTGACCAATACCTCGGGGGCAGAAGCCCCTGCTGAAACCCCAATAGTTTGCTTACCTTGCACCCAAGCAGTTTGTAAATAACTGGCATTGTCTACCATATAAGCTTGCGCGCCTTGTAGTTCAGCAACTTCTCGCAAACGATTTGAATTAGAGCTATTGGGTGAGCCAACCACAATCACCACCTCGCACTGCTGTGCTAAAGTTTTAATGGCATCTTGGCGATTTTGTGTGGCATAACAAATCGAGTCGCTTTTAGGTGCTGTAATATTTGGAAAGCGTTGCTGCAGGGCAGACACTATCTCTGCGGCATCATCAATCGACAGTGTGGTCTGGGTCACATAAGCGAGTTGATTGGGATGTTTTACTTGTAATTGTGCAACATCATCGACACTCTCGACCAGATACATGCCTCCCTGAGATTGACCCATCGTGCCTTCAACCTCTGGGTGTCCACGATGGCCTATCATGATGATTTCTTTTCCCTCGGCGCGCATTTTTTCGACTTCGATATGGACTTTGGTCACCAAAGGACAGGTCGCATCGAATACATTTAGTCCTCGTTGATCCGCCTCATGACGCACTTGCTTGGAAACACCATGGGCACTAAAAATCACGGTGGCACCACTGGGGACTTGGTCGAGCTCATCAACAAACACAGCACCCTTAGCTTTTAATTCTTCTACTACAAATTTGTTATGCACCACCTCGTGTCGAACGTAAATTGGAGCGCCAAATTTGCGTAGCGCCTCTTCTACAATCACGATGGCACGATCGACACCCGCACAAAAACCTCGCGGATTGGCTAAAGAAATCTGTGTCATTTAACTACCTAGCCAATAACCAAAAATTAATAGGAAAACCAGCACAATGACCAAAAGCAATACACGTCTCACCATCGCCAAGGCTGCGTAGATTTCATCTGCACCAGGGTCATCACCGATACCTGCTTCTGCCCGTTCGATTTCTTTATCATGGTCAGGAAGTTTGTTGGATAAACGAATATCCAAAGCACCTGCAGCACTGGTTAATAATATGCCCAAAGAGCGATTGCTCCACTGCTTAGCTTGGTTGCGCCAGCAATAAGCAGCGTCCTCAAAATCACCCACAATGGCAAAACAAATCGCAGTAAATCTTACCGGCAACCAATCTATCCATTGATGGATTTTTTGCGAAAATTGATGCAAAGGATAAGCAGATGAGTCAGGCCAAACTTGTTGTAGTTGCTCACTGGCCCGATACAACACAGCGCCGGCTGGACCTAATAATACAAACCACATAATCGGTGCAAACAAGCCACGATAAGCACGAATCAAAGTAGCCTCTATGGTGAGTGAAGCCAACTGAGAAACGCTATATTCTTCCATGGGTTTTTTCTGCCAAGTGGTATAGCTTAAACGCGCATCATCTAATTTTTCTGCACTCAATTCTTGATATATGTTTTCTGTCTCGCGCCCAAAATTGGAGAATTGCAAGACAAAATACAACACCACAACATTCACTACTAATGCAGCCAACAATCCAAATTTGAAAAGAATTAAGAAATACACATTAATCATCAGAAGTGCTGGTAAACCGACCGCCATCAACCAAGCAAAAATACCTTGACGTGAGCTATTAAGATTAAAGACACGTTGTAACCAATTGACATAGCCATGAAACCAACCTGTGGCTTTTGGATTGCGCGGACGATAATAAAGCAATACCAACGCGATGATGAGTGCTATAGCCTTCAAAACTTACTCCTTTCCAAGTGGCATTTGCACAGTTAACTTACTGTGCTCAACAATTTCTACTGTAGGCAACTGCAAACCCATCCCATGTTGCTCACAATACTTCACCAAAGCACCATATGTTTTGCCATAAGCAAATAACGGGTGGGCTTTGATACTGACACTGATCACATGACGCGCAGGGATGGTATCTAGTTTTAACGGCTCTGCCACATTGGCATTAGAACTTAGCAAAAAACCAATTCTAGCAACTCGCTGCTTATATTGAGTGACCCGTGGGTCACTCATCATGAGTGTAATTGGGTAGGTATAGTTCACTTTCTGTAGCTTTAATAAAGCTTGAACCTCAGCTTGTTTACTACCTAATTTGGAGTATGGTCCCTCGACCTCTAGATAGGCATATCGATACGCCGGCGCGTCTTGTTCGTTTACCTCTGCAGAGGAAAACATGCCCCACCACCATAGAACGACGACGATAGGGATAGCACAATAAATGACAAAATAGCGTAAATGTTTATTCAATGAATTCCCTAATCTATTGTTTGGCAATAGTACTAAAGATACCACAAGCCACTATGCACTGTATACGGAGCTCAGCCTGTAGGGCTGTGTTCAGACACACAAGGGGAGTGCTGGGATATTTGCTATAATGTCAGTCTTTTGAAAAATGAAATTGGCTTATGAGCACAAAGAACACCGCCACACTACTGATTACTTGTCCTGATCAAAAGGGCATAGTAGCGGGCATCGCCGATTTTCTGTATCAGCATTCTGCCAATATTTTGCATGCTGACCAGCATCAAGATGCCGAAAATAATCTTTTTTTGATGCGCGTTGAATGGGATTTAACAGGCGCAGCACTAAATAATGAGAATTTTGCTGATAAATTTTCACCATTAGCCAAACGCTTCGATATGCAATGGCAGCTGAAGTTGTCGCAGAAGCGCCCACAAGTGGCCATTATGGTATCGCAATACGATCATTGTTTGGCCGACTTACTCCATCGCTATCAAAGCGGAGAATTGGCTTGTGATATCGCTCTGATTATCAGCAATCACTTAGATTGTCAGCGTTTGGCTGAATTTTATGGCGTCCCTTTCCATCACATCGTGGTGAATAAAGAAAACAAAGCGCAAGCAGAGGCGGAGCAATTCAAACTATTCGATGCTTATAACATTGACCTCATCGTCTTGGCACGTTATATGCAAATTCTTTCACCCGCATTTGTTGAGCGCTATCCACAACGTATTATCAATATTCACCATTCCTTCTTGCCTGCATTCATCGGCGCACGCCCTTACCATCGTGCCTTTGAGAGAGGTGTGAAATTGATAGGTGCCACCAGCCATTATGTGACTGAGGTACTGGATGAAGGACCGATTATTGAACAAGATATTGTGCGTATTTCGCACCGCGATCAAGTCGAGGATCTGATACAAAAGGGGCGCGATTTAGAGCGCATCGTTTTGTCGCGTGCAGTGCGTTGGCATATCGAAAATAGAATATTGTTGTACGCAAACAAGACTGTTATTTTTGATTGATAATTTGAATATCATCATCGAACAAGCAATAAAAAAAGCGGGGAAATCCCGCTTTTTTATTTTCTTATTTAGATGACAGAGCTTGAAATCCGCTAGGCCTTTAAGACTTTCTCGAGGGCAAATAAATCACTCACTTGTTCACGCGCTCTAATCACATGAACCTGATCCCCATCTACCATAAGCTCAATGGCGCGCGGACGCGTATTGTAATTTGAGCTCATGCTCATTCCGTATGCACCGGCTGACATAATGGCCAATAAGTCGCCCTGTTGTATCGCGAGCTCTCGGTCATGTCCAAGAAAATCACCACTTTCGCATACCGGTCCCACCACCTCATAGACTGCTGATTTCAGCCCTTGGTGTTGCACCACAGGCTGGATATGATGATACGCGTCATACAGGGCTGGACGCATTAGGTCGTTCATGGCGGCATCGACGATAGCAAAATTCTTACTGCTACCTGGTTTCAAATATTCCACTTGGGTCAGCAACACACCGGCATTACCTACCAATGCACGACCTGGTTCGAAGACTAATTGAATATTACGCTGCGCAATTTTGTTTAGGATGGCTTGGGCATACTCAGCAAAAGCTGGGGGGGTTTCGTCTTGATAACATATGCCTATGCCACCACCAATATCAATATGCTGAATAGGTATGCCCAAATCATGCAATTGATCTACCAACCACAACACTCTATCCAAGGCATCCAAGAATGGTGATAACTCGGTCAGTTGCGAACCGATGTGACAATCCACTCCATGCACAGCAATATTTGGCATTTGGCTGGCACGTTGGTACAAAGCAATGGCATCTTCATAGGCCACGCCAAATTTGTTGTTTTTCAATCCAGTAGAAATATATGGATGGGTTTTAGCATCCACATCTGGATTGACACGGAAGGATACTGGGGCAACTTTATTCATTTCACCCGCAATTTGATTCAAGCGTTCAAGTTCGGCTGCAGACTCAATGTTAAAGCAGCGAATATTGGCTTTTAGGGCCGCACGCATTTCTTCTGCAGTTTTGCCCACGCCAGAAAACACTACCTTACCTGCATCTCCGCCAGCCGCAAGTACGCGTGCCAACTCACCGCCAGAAACGATATCAAAGCCAGCGCCCATCTGCGCAAATAGATTGAGAATAGCCAAGCTAGGATTGGACTTCACTGCAAAGCAAACTAAATGGTCGTGGCCTTGCAGACCCGCAGTAAATGCGCTGAAAGCTTGGCTTAACGCGGCGCGAGAATAGACATACGCTGGCGTACCAAAACGTTCAGCGATTTCACGCAAGGCGACTTGTTCACAGAACAGCTCGCCATCTTGATAATAAAAATTACTCACTTGGGTCAGTTTGTTTAATAGGTTCAGAAGACTGGCTAGGTTTGCTACCCGGTTGAGGATAACGTTTTTCGGGCAAATATAAAGGGCCTTTGACACCGCATGCAGTGCAAATCATCATGAAAATTAGGATAGAAAGCCAAGTGCGCATCATATGCCTTTGAAAAATTTTTGCGTATTTTAGCATGACATGACTATGCACGCTTGGGCCGACTGGCAAGTTGAAGTAAGCGTGCAGTAATCACCCCGTTCACCAAACCAAACAGCAAGGCAAAACTCATCAGTAAGGGCAATAGGTAAACAATACCTGCGCTAGGAATCAACCAGCAACGCACCAAGACTAGCTGACCTGCCATATGCGCCAGTGCCGCCAACATACTTAAACTTAAAGGACCAAAATATTTTTTTGGTAAAAATTGCGCCAAGCCCAAACAAAGCAAACTGCTCACCGCGCCTGATAAGCTCAACATAAAGGTAGGGGTTAAAAAACTTCCCAACACAAGACTTCCAGCCAATACCCGTAACAAACTAACCCATGCACATGCTTTCCAGCCATCTCGGTATAGCACATACAACACTACGATATTTGCAATACCTGGCTTTACGCCCGGTAAGGGAGATGGAATCATGGCCTCCATGACATGCAACAAAATGGCATAGGCTGCAAGTCGCGCAATATGATGATCTTCGTGGTTGGGATGAAGGATGAGTTGATTTGCTTGCATGTAAGCGCCCACTAATAATTCAAACTATCATAGCTGGAGCTAGCACCCATAAGACGAATGCTGACCCGATTAGGTAAACAAAATGATGCCTGTCCGGCATGTGATAGCCAACCTTGATGAACGCAATATTGATTGGTACAGGGTGAAGAATGCACCCGCGCACGACCATGATCGATTTCTATTCGCGTGATACCCAAGGGACCAGATACCGATAGTTCGCGTTGCTGATCCAGCGTCAAAGTGGCGATTAATTGACCGCCTTGATGTATTTGCAAGCGTGTCGCAGCTTGCCAATTCCAGTAATGACTGAATAACCAACCCAGCAAAGCCAATGCGATGATGAATATCAAATAGTCACCCGATAATGGGCGTATCCATGCACCTGAGGTTTTCATAAAGCCTCCGTATCCACCACTTTGATATGGCTAGGCGGCTGCGTCCAGTGCAGAATTTTTTGCATCGCACGACTCATCAATACATCGCCATGCGCATCTACAATCAGAAAGTAATCCACCCCCATTTTTTTGGCCGCCAGCAATCGCGCAGATTCATCTCGCGCAATAAAAATAGGTTTAGAAGCCACATCAGACATCACACCCGCTGACTCAGCCGGCGGGATTAACACAGTGACTGATTGAGTGGTTTGCACCGGATAGCCTGTGCGTGGATCGATGATATGACAATAACGTTGACCATCTAAATTAAAGTAACGCTGGTAATCTCCTGAAGTACCGATGGCCCAACCGTCTGGCAAATCAATAGTCGCAATCGTGCCAGATTGACGAGGATGCTGGATGCCAACTTGCCATGAACGTTGGTCGTGCTGGCCTAAGGCAATAATATTGCCACCAATATTAATGAGCGCATTTCGCACCCCCTGAGTACGCAAAAAGTTGGCTGCGATATCTAAAGCATAGCCCTTGGCATAACCGCCAAAATCCAACTGTACCTCTCTGTTGCTGCTGCTCACTTGCAGATCTTGAATATGTAATTGCGCCATACTGGGATGCGTTTTGACCAAACGATGAATTTGCTCAGGCTCAACTTTGACTGGAGTAAATTCGTCGCGATGAAATCCCCACAACGCTATCAATTGGCCAATGGCCGGATTGAAAATATCCTCGGACTGAGCGGATAGTTGTTGAGTTTGGCGCAACATATGTGCCAATAGAGGACTCACTTGCATGGACTGACCAGCAGCGATGGCTTGATTTAAGCGACTTAATTCACTATCGGATTGCCAAGCATGTAATTGCTGATGCAGTTTAAAAAACTCTTGATTAACCGCGTTCGCGAGTTGTTGCGCACGGGTCTGAGATTGGTCAGGCAAACTGATGCTGACCATAGTGCCAAACACATAAGACTCAATCGCAGGGGTAGGACGAGTTCCACAAGCGCTTAGCGCAATACTGATTAAGCAGGCACCAAGCCATTGCCAACAGGACTTAGTCAAAGCCGCTCCAAAGCATCCAACATCAGTGCAGCGGGACGACTATCGGTTTGTGCGGCAATTTCCACCATACAAGTAGGGCTGGTCACATTAATCTCGGTCAAATAATCACCAATCACATCCAAGCCGACCAACATCAACCCTTTTTGCTTCGCCACCTTGCCGACTGCCAAAGCAATTTCTAAATCGCGTGCTGTCAAAGCGCGTGCCTCACCACGGCCGCCGACGGCCAAATTAGCTCGCGTTTCGCCAGCCTTGGGAATACGCGCCAAACAATGCGGCACTGGGACACCATCTATCAATAGAATACGTTTATCGCCATCTACAATTTCTGGCAAATAACGTTGCGCCATCACAGTGCGCTGTCCATGTTGTGTCATGGTCTCGATAATCACACCCAAATTGGGGTCAGTTAATTGCACACGAAATACGCTACTACCGCCCATGCCATCCAGAGGTTTGAGCACGATATCGCCTTGCTGTTGTAAAAAACTGGTGATGAGGGATGGATCTTTGCTGACTAAAAATGCGGGGGCAAATTGCGGAAAATGCGCCACAGCTAATTTCTCATTCCAATCGCGCACTGCGGCAGGGTGATTGATGACCCTTGCGCCATGCAATTCTGCCAACTCTAATAGATAGGTGGCATACAAATATTCATGATCAAAGGGCGGATCTTTGCGCATTAAAATCGCATCAAATCCACTTGCCTCAAACTCAGCCACTTCACCAAACTCATACCAAATATGACCCTCGGCGAATGCGAATTGTGTCGCACGCAATATCACCTGTTGATCGCGCCATGACATATCCGCCAAGCCAGCCACCCAAACCTCATGACCGCGCGCGATTGCTTCACGCATCATCGCCAGACTGCTGTCTTTTGCAGGCTTCAAGTCACTGACTGGATCGAGGATAAATAACAAACGCATGGTTAACTCTCCGCTCCCGCTTCATCCAATTGTTGCGCATAACGCGACAATTCTAAAGAGGCCGCCAACAGAGCTAAACGCGCTACCACGCTATAGGCATAAAAACGATTCTTGGCAGAGTCTGGGGCATCGGCACAATCTGGAGTAGAGCATGGCGTGTCAAATGCCAAGGGCACAAAATGCATGCCTGGTGCATTCAAATTCTCATCCACTGCACGACCTGTATGTACCCGATAAAAACCACCCACAACAAAGTGGTCCATCATATAGACCACTGGCTCGGCCACTGCCTCATGAATGTTTTCAAAGGTATAGACCCCCTCTTGAATAATCACCTCAGAGACCTGTAAACCCTCTTTCACGACGGACATTTTATTGCGCTGCTTGCGATTCAAATCTCGCACATCATCCGGACTTTTCACCGTCATAATGCCCATACCATAAGTGCCTGCATCTGCTTTCATAATCAGATATGGCGCTTGATCCACACCATATTCATGATATTTTTGCTGAACCTTGGCTAACAAATCGCTGACCTTATCCGCCAGCATTTCTTCACCAATGCGCTCATGGAAGTCTATGCCCGCAGCGTGATCGAAATACGGGTTAATCAACCAATCATCAATCTTCAGATAATCAGAAAATGACTTGGCGATTTCATCGTAAGCAGCAAAGTGACAAGACTTACGCCGCTGCCACCAACCTGCATGCAAAGGGGGAATTAGATTCTGCTCTATGCCCTGTAAAATCTCAGGTACCCCGGCTGATAAATCGTTATTCAACAAAATGGCACAACTATCAAAGCCATCCAATACCAAGCGATTCTTCACTCGTTTGATAGGCTCCAGCAACAATTGCTGACCATCTTGTGTATCTAAATAAGTGGGTGCAGT
Source organism: Methylophilaceae bacterium (assembly GCA_009926205.1). Taxonomy (GTDB): domain Bacteria; phylum Pseudomonadota; class Gammaproteobacteria; order Burkholderiales; family Methylophilaceae; genus RFPI01. The sequence continues at coordinate 15,127 of RFPI01000006.1, read as the reverse complement.
AATTTCAGGATTTAAACTGCCAATGCGCACATCTAAACCAGCCTGTCGCAACATATTGCTGAGGGCTGCAACGTTGCGTAGGTAATAGGTATTGCGCGTGTGATTTTCGGGGATGATTAATAATCGATGCGCTTCGGGACAAATCTTCTCCACCGCCACCGTGGCCGCTTGCACACACAAAGGTAAAAAATCTGGATTCAGATTATTAAACCCACCCGGAAATAAATTGGTATCGACTGGGGCAAGCTTGAAACCTGCATTACGCAAATCTACTGAGGCATAAAAGGGTGACTCATGCTCAAGCCATTGCACACGAAACCAATGCTCAATCCCCGCCATATGGTCAAGAATGTTTTTTTCTAGCGCCAGCAGTGGACCGGTCAAGGCCGTGGTGAGATGTGGAACCATACTTCTGTTGTCCAATAAAACTTAAAGATGTCATTTTAGCGCATATGCCATGGCACATGACGAAGTGAATAAAAATGGGGAAATCAGGTTGATGAAGATAGTCGAATATTGCTAAATGGATACCATTGGGCATGAGTAATTTTTGAATAAAAAAAACGGACACCGCAGTGTCCGTTTCCCTTACTTTATACACTCAGGATTACATATGGTAGGCACGTTCACCATGCTCTGCCGTATCCAAACCTTCGCGTTCTGTTTCTTCGCTGACACGTAAGCCAACCACTAGGTCAACAATCTTGTAAGCAATTACAGCTACTACAGTAGACCAAATCACAGTGGTTACAACACCCCAAGCTTGGCTGGTCACTTGTGCTGCCATGTCGTAACTTCCAACTGCATTAGCGACATAGTCATAAACACCGGTACCACCCAATGCTGGATTGACCACAATTCCTGTACCAATCGCACCGATGATACCACCCACACCGTGCACACCGAATACATCCAGAGAGTCATCATATCCCAACCATGATTTCACTTTGCTGACAAAGAAGAAACATACTGGGGAAACAATCAAGCCTAACAAGATGGCACCCATTGGGCCTGCAAAACCACATGCAGGTGTCACCGCCACCAAGCCAGCTACCGCCCCAGAGGCTGCACCCAACATAGAAGGTTTACCTTTTAATAACCATTCAGTCAGTGTCCATGAGAGTGTTGCCGCACAAGTCGCTAACAAAGTATTGACGAATACCAATGTAGCAAAACCAGTGGCTTCTAGGTTAGAACCTACGTTAAAGCCATACCAACCCACCCACAGTAATGATGCACCTATCATAGTCATCGTAAGACTGTGTGGTGTCATCGCTTCTCTACCATAACCGATACGTTTGCCAAGCATAATCGCACCCACTAAACCAGCGATACCTGCGTTGATATGTACTACTGTACCACCGGCGAAATCAAGCGCGCCTTTTTGGAACAAGAAGCCAGCACCTGCGTTAGCGGCTGCCGCTGCTTCTTCACTGGTATAAGCGTCTGGACCTGCCCAGAACCATACCATATGCGCAATCGGCAAGTAGGAGAATGTGAACCATAAAATAACGAATAGTAATACCGCTGAAAATTTCATGCGTTCTGCAAATGCACCCACAATCAGTGCTGGGGTAATCGCTGCAAACGTCATTTGGAAAGCGATATATAAATATTCCGGAATCACAACACCTTTGCTGAAAGTTGCTGCCGTAGAGTCTGGTGTGACGCCTGCTAGGAAGGCTTTACTGAGACCCCCAATAAATGCACTACCATCGGTAAAGGCTACGCTGTAACCGTAAATAGCCCAAAGAACACCGATGAGAGAGAACACAACAAATGTTTGCATCAGTACAGAAAGCATATTTTTGGAGCGTACTAGGCCGCCATAAAATAAGCCGAGACCGGGAATCACCATCAGCGTCACAAGAATAGTCGCCACTATCATCCAAGCGATATCGCCTTTTTCCGGCGTTGGTGCTTTTGCTGCTTCAGCTGGTGCTGCTGTTTCAGCAGCTCGCGCAGCAGCATCTGGTGCAACTGCTGCATCAGCGACTACAGTAGCCACAGCATCCGTTTTTACTTCGTCAGCATGCGCAGCTGAGATAAATCCCAAACTGCTCATACTAAGCGCACTCGTCAGTGCCAATATAGCCAATAACTTTTTCATGTTAGAACTCCTTTTACAGTGCTTCTGGGCCAGTTTCGCCAGTGCGGATTCGATACACTTGCTCGAGATCGAACACAAATATTTTGCCGTCACCAATCTTGCCAGTCTTTGCAGATTTTTCTATCGCCTCAATCACCTGATCAAGCAATTTGTTATCCACTGCGACTTCAAGTTTTACTTTGGGCAGGAAGTCCACGACATATTCTGCACCTCGGTATAACTCAGTGTGACCTTTTTGACGACCGAAGCCTTTGACTTCAGTTACGGTAATCCCTTGTACGCCGATAGCAGAGAGTGCCTCGCGTACTTCGTCAAGCTTGAATGGCTTGATAATTGCTGATACTAATTTCATGATTCCTCCTCAGGCCGACGGTGGGACTTTTGCCCCATCTTGTCGGTAAAAAAATTAGAAACTACGTGATAGAGAGAAAATCCAACGGTTGTCATTCAAGGCTCTAGACTCCGTGCTGCCATTGAAGCTAGCACCACCGTATCCGCGTTTACCCCAATAATCGCTGTTGTTGCTACCTGTGTAATACAAGCCAGCATTCCATCCTTCGGACTTGGCAATGCTAAATGATTTACTAATACCCACTTTATAATCCGTATAGTCCGGTTTGGTTTCCATGGTCCCTGACTCAGAAGGGGCAGATCCGCCATTTGGACTAAAATCAGCATTTAAATTCAATTCTCCTGCCACATTTAAATGGCCAACGTGACCAATCACAGTCCAGCCGTCATAAGGTAATGGATAAGCAGCGTTCAACTCGACATAAGTAGTGCCACGAGTGCTTCCATCCCAACCAGTATCCTTTTCTGCGCCATACCAATTGGACAAGGTATATGACATCTTCGCGCTCAACCATTTATAAGAAACGCCAAAGTTAGCTTCATAAGTGTTCCATTTGCCACCGTTAGGTGTTTGACTGACACCAGGCTCACAATAGCAACGATAGTCTTTCCAACTTGCTCCAGGGTAGATGTAGCCAATCAAACCTAATGTGTAACCTAAATCCTCTACTGCCTTGATTTGACCGTTATATCCAGCATAGATGTCAATTTCAGTATTGGTTGATGGATAAGTATTTGGTGATACGCTTGAACCCCAAACACCTGCATAAAAACCACTAGAGTGAGTTAAATCAAAACCACCTTGCGCAGCTGGTTTGTGCCATGTTTGTGAAATACCACGTGCATAGTAATCAGTCACAAAGCCTACGTTGGCTGTTAAATCCCAATCTGGTTTAGCAGCTTCTTTCGCTGCCTCTTCTGCCATCACTAGGCTTGAAGAAGTCAATGCAGTTAGAACTGCTAATTTAATCAATGATGTTTTCATAATAATTCTCCATTTTTAAAAAATCCTGCAGGTAACCACAAGCAACAGCCATGCCAACTTTGTGGTTTTTTCTTGAAATAGTTTTTGATTTTTTGAAAAAATTACTGTAAAAATAATATAAGCCAATAATTTTTAAAGATAAATTAATTGTTCCGGTGGACGGCGTCTGTTACAATATGAAGCAAATATTAGGGAGTATAAATTTATGAATGGCTTGAATTTCATCGAAGATTTATCTGCAAAAATAAAACTATTAGCGCAAGACAGCCCAAGAGGAGATTTAGAAAAAAATCTGCACGCACTATTACAGAGCACTTTTTCTAAACTTGCACTAGTTTCGCGCGAAGAATTTGATGTGCAATCAGAGATATTACGTCAAACCCGTTTGAAATTAGATGCACTACAAAAATTGGTCGATGAGTTAGAGAAAAATAAGCGAAGATTATCAGACTAATTTTAGTATTTATTAATTTAATGATATGTGAATAGTTTTTTCTCAGTAAATCCTTCTTTTTTGCCACCTAGCAAATAAAATACGTTTGGAGCGAGTCTATCTAGTATTGATCCCCTTATTATTCGGCTTGGGAGAAGGTATGCAGGCATGGAACAGTTGGCATGAAGAGATGCAATCGGCTTATTTATATCGCATCGTTGCACAACATGAAACACTCAAAAATCGTCAGCAATTATTTATTAGCGCAAGAGGCAGAGCATCAAGCCGGTTTATGGGCAAAAGAAGCTGAACGCGCTGGCCAACCAATTGGTGAAGAATATCGAGCCAATTTGCGCACGAAGATGGTGGCATTTTTAATCCGCCATGTCGGTGCACAACGCATCAAACCCATACTCGCTGCAATTAAAATTCGTGGCTTATCGGTATACTCTGGGCGGGATGCAGGTCATCCTGTGTTGACCAGCTTAGAGGAAGTCGGTGCCAGTCACAAATCATCCAGCAGCGGTGGTCTGAGAGCTGCAGTCTTTGGCGTTAATGATGGTTTGGTCTCCATTGCCTGTTTGCTGTTTGGTGTCGCCGGTGCAGCAAGTAGCAATGACACTATATTGCTGACTGGTATCGCTGGTTTGCTGGCTGGTGCATTTTCTATGGCCGCTGGTGAATATATTTCCATGCGCTCACAACGAGAGATGTTTGAATATCAAATCGCTTTGGAGCGAGAGGAGCTGGCGGAATATCCCGAGGAAGAAGCGGGCGAGTTGGCCTTGATTTATATGGCGCGTGGTATGCCCGAAAAACAGGCCATCGCTTTGGGTAAAAGAATGATTGCCAATCCTGAGGTTGGTCTGGACACCCTGGCGCGTGAAGAGTTAGGTTTAAATCCTGACGAGTTAGGCTCACCATGGGTCGCTGCATGCTCTTCGTTCTTGGCATTCGTTGGTGGTGGCATCATCCCACTGCTCCCCTTCGTGATTGCTATGACAGAACTGCGTTTACAGGCCTCCGTCGCGCTAACGGCCTTGGCTTTATTTGCTATAGGCGCCGCTCTATCCCTGTTCACTGGCCGCTCAGCGCTATGGGGCGGTTTGCGTATGCTGTTGATTGGTGGTGGTGCCGGTTTGTTGACTTATTGGATAGGTCATTTGATGGGTGCTAATTTGGCATAGTGGTTTTTCTCATCTTCCCTTAGCGCGAAAGCCCGCCAGCATTTATAATGCTGGGTGTTTTTAACGCCCCAAAGGGCATAGGCAGAAATGAGTAAGTCTTTGATTTCCCCAACTGAAAAAATATTGCGTGATTTGATGCAGCATCGCATCCTGATTTTGGATGGCGCGATGGGCACCATGATTCAGCAATACAAGCTGAGCGAGGAAGATTATCGCGGGGAGCGCTTTAAGGATTTTCAGGGTCCCAAGGATGCGACTTTCTGTGCCAAAGGACCCTCTTGTGGGTGCGGAGCTAATCATCATCCTACACCCGCAGAACCCAGTCGCGAGCTGTTCGTAAAAGGCAATAATGAGCTATTAAATCTTACTCAGCCTGAAATTATTCAACAAATCCACGAGCAATATTTAGCTGCTGGTGCAGACATTATCGAGACCAATACTTTTGGTGCCACCACCATTGCCCAAGACGATTATTTTATGGCGCACTTGGTCAACGAGATGAATCTGAATGCGGCCAAACTGGCACGTGCCGCTTGCGATAAATACTCCACCCCTGACAAACCCCGCTTTGTCGCGGGTGCTTTGGGGCCAACTCCAAAAACAGCGTCCATATCGCCGGATGTGAATGATCCTGCGGCGCGTAATGTGACCTTCCAACAGTTAAGCGAGGCTTACTATCAGCAAGTAGACGCTTTGGTGCAAGGCGGTGTGGATATTCTGTTGGTGGAAACCATTTTTGATACGCTGAACTGTAAAGCAGCGCTGTTCGCTATCGAGCAATATTTCGAAAAGCTGGGCCATCGTTTGCCGATCATGATTTCCGGCACGGTGACGGATGCCTCGGGACGTATTTTGTCGGGACAAACAGTTGCCGCCTTCTGGCATTCAGTGCGCCACGCCAGACCACTCACCATTGGTCTAAATTGTGCCCTAGGTGCAGCCTTGATGCGACCTTATGCGGAGGAGTTGTCAGATATTGCAGATACATTTGTTTGTATCTATCCCAATGCTGGTTTACCCAATCCGATGTCGGACACTGGTTTTGATGAAAAACCTGCCGACACCTCTGCCTTGCTTAAGGATTTTGCCGAGAGCGGGTTTGTGAATATCGCTGGCGGATGTTGTGGTACAACACCTGATCATATTCAAGCGATTGCCGAGGTAGTCAAAAATATCCCTCCGCGCAAATTGCCTGAAATACCTCGCGCGACGCGTTTGGCTGGTTTAGAACCTTTTACCATCTTGAACGACAGCCTCTTCGTCAATGTGGGTGAGCGCACTAACGTGACTGGTTCTAAAGCCTTTGCTCGCCTGATTTTGAATGAAGAATATGAGCAAGCGCTACAGGTCGCCCGTCAACAAGTAGAAAACGGCGCACAGGTGATTGATATCAATATGGACGAAGCCATGTTGGATTCTGTCAAAGCCATGCGCCATTTCCTCAATATGGTGGCTTCAGAACCGGATATTGCACGCATTCCTATCATGATTGACTCATCCAAATGGGAAGTGCTTGAGGCTGGATTGCAATGTGTTCAGGGCAAAGCCATCGTTAATTCAATTTCCTTAAAAGAAGGCGAAGAGGAATTTTTACGCCAAGCCACTTTATGCCAACGCTATGGTGCTGCGGTAATCGTGATGGCTTTTGATGAGCAAGGGCAGGCTGACACCTATCAACGCAAAATCGAAATTTGTGAGCGTGCTTATAGACTATTGGCAGGCGATCCCGCGCAATATCGCAGCGATGCCGCAACTGGCAACTACGACCAAGGCATAGGTTTTGCACCAGAAGATATTATTTTTGATCCCAATATTTTTGCCATTGCGACGGGCATTGAAGAACACAACAACTATGCCGTCGACTTTATCAATGCCACCGCTTGGATAAAACAGAATCTACCCTATGCGCGTATCTCTGGCGGTGTATCGAATGTAAGTTTTAGCTTCCGAGGCAATGAGCCAGCGCGTGAAGCGATTCATACCGTGTTCCTCTACCATGCCATCAAAGCAGGGATGAGTATGGGTATCGTCAATGCCGGCATGATAGGCATTTATGATGAGCTATCGCCTGAATTACGCGAGCATGTCGAGGATGTGGTGCTCAATCGCCGTGATGATGCAACAGAACGTATGATTGAATTTGCAGGCACGCTGACGGCTGGAGATAAAAAAGCTGACACTGGTCTTGCTTGGCGCGGCACAGAAGAACAGGCAGTACCCGTAGCGCAACGTTTATCTCATGCGCTAATTCATGGCATCACTGAATTTATTGTTGAAGACACCGAAGAAGCGCGCCAAGAGATTGCTGCGCGTGGCGGCCGTCCTATCGAGGTCATTGAAGGTCCGCTCATGGATGGCATGAACACGGTGGGAGATTTGTTTGGTCAAGGCAAAATGTTCTTACCGCAAGTGGTGAAATCAGCACGCGTCATGAAACAAGCTGTCGCACATCTGGTGCCATTTATCGAGGCCGAAAAACTGGAACAAGAAAAGCTGACCGGCATTAAACAACAACCACGTGGAAAAATTATTATCGCCACAGTAAAAGGCGATGTGCATGACATCGGCAAAAACATCGTCTCGGTGGTGTTGCAATGTAACAACTTCGAGGTAGTCAATATGGGGGTGATGGTGCCTGCCGCCGAGATTTTGGCCAAGGCAAAAGAGGAAAATGCTGACATTATTGGCCTATCAGGATTGATTACCCCCTCTTTGGAGGAGATGGCCCATGTCGCCAAAGAAATGCAACGCGACCCCTACTTCCGTGGTGTAAAAATGCCTTTGCTCATCGGCGGCGCAACCACCTCACGCACTCATACTGCGGTGAAAATTGCCCCACATTATGATGGCCCAGTGGTATATGTGCCCGATGCTTCTCGCTCAGTAGCCATTATGCAATCGCTACTCACCCCCGAACAGCGCGAGCAATATTTACAAAGTTTGACGCAAGACTATGAGCGTATTCGTCAACAACATGCCAATAAAAAAGGGGTTGCGCTATTAAGTCTTAACGATGCGCGTAAGAATAAAATGCATTGCCAATTTGGCGGTGAATTCACCCCTAGCAAACCCAAATTTATTGGGCGTCGCGTATTAGAAAATGTAGATTTAGGCATCCTTGCGCAATATATCGATTGGAGTCCGTTCTTCCAAACTTGGGATTTGGTGGGAAGCTATCCTGCTATCTTGCAAGACGAGATTGTGGGAGAAACGGCACGCAAGGTATTTGCCGATGCACAAGCAATGTTAAAGAAAATTGTCGAGGGACGTTGGCTCACCGCCAATGGAGTTATCGCTCTTTTGCCAGCTAACACTGTGCATGATGATGATATCGAAATCTATGCTGATGAACAGCGCGAGCAAGTTGCCTTTACCTACTATGGCATGCGCCAACAAACGCAAAAGCCGGTGGTGGATGGGGTAGCGCGTCCCAATCAATGTCTATCGGATTTTATCGCCCCCAAAGAGTCTGGGGTTGCCGATTATATCGGTATGTTTGCAGTGACTGCCGGTCTTGGTTTGGAAAAACACGAGCAGCGCTTCTTACAACAACATGACGACTATAGCGCCATTATGTTGAAGTCTTTGGCTGATAGACTGGCAGAAGCATTTGCTGAGTATCTGCATGAGCGAGTGCGCAAAGATTTGTGGGGTTATGCCAGCCATGAGCAACTAGATAATAGCGCACTGATTGCAGAGCAGTATCGTGGTATACGACCTGCGCCAGGTTATCCAGCTTGTCCTGACCATACCGTTAAGGCGGATATGTTTGCTCTGATGCAATGCCAAGAGATAGGCATGCAGTTGACTGAGTCTTTTGCGATGCACCCAGCGGCATCGGTATCGGGATTCTATTTTGCGCATCGTGATGCAAAATATTTCAGCGTGGATAAAATTGGTCAAGATCAATTAGCCGATATGGCAAAACGTCGTGCTGTATCTGAGCAGTTATTGGCACAATGGCTAGCGCCCAATTTGAGCTAGGTCTCTACTAAGGATAGCACAATGCATATTCATATCTTAGGTATCTGTGGCACGTTTATGGGTGGCATTGCGGTATTAGCCAAAAATGCTGGCCACCGCGTCACTGGTTGTGATGCAAACGTCTATCCGCCCATGAGTACCCAGCTTGAAAGCCAAGGAATCGAGTTAATTGAAGGCTTTGGGGTGGAGCAATTGGCGCTGAATCCCGATATCTATGTGATTGGCAATGTGGTATCGCGCGGTAATCCGCTGATGGAAGAAATTCTTAATCGCGGTCTACCTTATATCTCCGGACCACAATGGTTGGCAGAAAATGTGTTGCAAGGTAAATGGGTGATGGCAGTGGCTGGCACACACGGCAAAACCACCACCAGTTCCATGCTCGCTTGGATTTTAGAGTACGCTGGTTTAGCGCCCGGATTTTTGATTGGTGGTGTACCAGAAAATTTCTCGGTATCGGCCCGACTACCGCAAACACCCACACAAGATCCGAATAGCACCTCGCCATTTTTCGTGATTGAAGCAGACGAGTATGACACTGCGTTTTTTGATAAACGCTCTAAGTTTGTGCATTACCGTCCACGTACGGCGATTCTAAATAATTTGGAATTCGATCATGCCGATATTTTTGCCGACTTGGCTGCGATAGAAACTCAATTCCATCATTTGGTCAGAACCGTTCCACAGCAAGGATTAGTCGTCTCTAATGGTCGCGAGGCCTCGCTGGAACGTGTGATACAACGTGGATGTTGGACGCCGGTGGAAACCTTTGGCGCGTCGAGCGGATGGGATATGGGACCTGCTGATGCACAAGGACATTTCAGCGTGTCTTGGCAAGGTCAAACTATGGGAACGGTGCAATGGGATTTGCTAGGCGAGCATAATCGTATGAATGCACTAGCCGCCATTGCCGCAGCACGACATGCTGGCGTGCAGGTTGCAGAAGCGATAGCGGCTTTGGCCGAATTTAAAAATGTAAAACGTCGTATGGAGCTACGCGGTGTAGTGCGGGAGATTTCCGTGTATGACGATTTCGCTCATCACCCCACTGCAATTGCCACCACTGTGGCAGGCTTGCGCAGCAAGGTCGGCAAAGCGCGTATCTTGGCTGTGCTGGAACCGCGCTCTAATACAATGAAATTAGGGGTGATGAAACAGGCTTTGCCTGATAGCTTGCGAGACGCAGATTTGGTATTTTGTTACGGTGCTAATTTAGGCTGGTCAGCCCAAGAGGCCTTGCAGCCGATTGCCCATAAGAGCCAAGTGTTTGATGACCTTCCTGCCATGGTGCAAGCGATTTGCCAAGTCGCCCAATCAGGGGATCATATTTTGGTGATGAGTAATGGTGGCTTTGGTGGCATACACCAACAATTATTGGATGCACTTGCCTAATCCAAATATCAAGAGGATTGTCTGGAAAGTATGTTGAATCAATCCAAAATTTTTTATCTCGCCATCAGCTTCTCGCTGTTGCTCCATATTTTATTTATCCTTGGGGTAAAGATTCAGCCTGACTATACTAAATTTCTGCGCGATAAAATCCCCCCCTTAGAAGTAGTCATTGTCAGCAATCCTGCTGAAAAAGCGCCTCCTCAAGCATCCCTGTTAGCACAAACCAATCATGATGCAGATGCTGCACAAGCAAAACAGGAGCAGAGGAAATCCAGCCCTCCGCCAGTGGATAGCAATGTTGATAAAAAAACTGTAGCGAAATTAGAAAAACTGTCTAAGCGCGTAGATAAAATTGAATCTAGCTCGCGCGAAAAACAAGCACAAGTAAAACAGTTAGAAAATCAGGCTAAAAATTTATTGCATCAGTTGCAATCTCAGCCCGTGATTGAAAATACACCCGCGCCGTCAGCCAATAATAATGAAGCCGTGGCACAACCAAAAAAATTGAATTTAAGCACGGCTGATTTACTTGCTAGTAACGAAGAAATCTCGCGCTCAGAAGCACAGATCGCACGCCAACAAGAAGATTATCAACGCAGACCTAGACGCAAATCTGTGGGGATACGCACGCAAGAATATAAGTTTGCAATTTATGTGGAAGCTTGGCGGCAAAAAGTCGAGCGTATAGGCAATCTCAATTATCCTGCGGCGGCGCGCGAGCAAAAGCTTTATGGCAATCTACAAATGACGGTTTACATCAAATCCGACGGAAGTTTGGAAAAGGTTGAAATCCGTCGCAGTTCTGGTCATCGCGTATTAGATGATGCGGCACGGCGAATAGTTGAACTAGCTGCGCCCTATGCGCCGTTCCCGGAAGATATTCGCAAAGAAGTTGATGTGCTAGATATCACTCGCACATGGACATTTACCAAAGAGGATAGCTTTAATGGTGGCGATTAGATTCTAATCTTCACCTTCATCATATTGGATACATCATGCCCGAAAAAAGTCATTATCAATACCATGTGTTTTTTTGTTTGAATGTGCGCGAGGATGGTGCTAACTGTTGCACCCAACATGGCGCTGAGCAGGCTTTCGATTATATGAAAGCACAAGTCAAAAAATTGCACCTGAATGGCAAAGGCAAAGTAAGAATAAATCGTGCTGGCTGTTTAGATCGTTGTGCGCAAGGACCGTTGCTAGTGGTCTACCCGCAAGCAGTGTGGTACACCTTTGTAGACAACGCCGATGTAGATGAAATTATTGAGCGCCACTTGCGACATGGCGAGATTGTAGAAAGATTATTGGTAGATTAATTAAGCAAATTGCTGCTCAAGTTGGGTCAGTAAACGCTGCTTAAATTTGCTCAGCAATCCTATATCCGCAGTTTTACCCTCTCTCTGCTTGGGCCCCCAAGTCGCCTCAGGAAAATTTTTATCACTAGCAAAACGTGGGATGACATGCCAATGCACATGCGGTGTCTTATTCCCCAAACTGGCGAGATTAATTTTATCTGGCTGTAATATCTCCCGCTGCACTTGTTCAACCAAAAAAACTATCTGCATTAATGCCCATTGCTGATCGCCGGACAAATCGCTCATCTCTTTCACATGCTGGTTCAATATCACCCGACAAAATCCGACATAATCAGCATCATTAATGAGCACCACACGGCATAGTGCATTTTGCCAAATCAGCTCACCGCCTGTCTCTTGGCAGAATACACAGTGAGTATGAGGACTGCTGCTAGACACGGATGTCGACTCGTTGACCAGTTGCCGCAGATTGCAACACTGCTTCGATGGTAGCGCAGTTGATACGCGCGTCTTGCAGAGTCAACAAAGGCGATTTGTTGTTCAAAACACAATCAGAAAAATGTTCGATTTCCAGCACAAAATGATTACTTGCCGGATAGATTTCTTCTCCACGACTACCGTCCTCACTCCACCAAGAAATCACTGGCACATCATTAGTGCCGGGAAGTTGCCAGACAGTATGGCATTTGAGTCCACCCTTGGTGCCTATAAGGGTGTATTCAGATTGTCGGCTGCATTCAAAACTGGTATCGAAGTGCCCACGACGACCATCGCCAAAATCGATAATGCCACTGGTAGTAATGTCTGCCCCACTCTCAGCATATTTTGCACTCGCCACGACAGAGAGCGGATCTTGCTCGAAACAATGACGCAAAGTGTGCACCGCATATGGGCCAATATCCCACATAGCACCGCCGCCCATATCCGTATGATGGGCAAGTCTATACATACGCGCCGGACGCATCATAAAAGAGTAACTCGCTTTAGCAAAACGCACATCGCCTATCTTGCCAGACGCGACAATCTCTTTCACACGTTGGTGTTGTGGATGAAAGCGATACATAAATCCTTCCATCACTTGTCTCTGATATTTCTCTGCGGCATGGGCAATTGCCTGAATATCCTCAAGCTTGATAGCCATAGGTTTTTCAATCAGCACATGCTTGCCAGCTTGCATCGCTTTGATCGCCCATTCTGCGTGTTCATGATTCGCCAAAGGAATATAAATAGCGTCGATATCAGATCTTTCTAATAGAGGCTCCAACGCGTCTAGTGTTTGTACTTGCTGTGCCATGTGTGGTGCATACTTCAGTAAAGTCTCTTGTGCGGCACCAGCACGGCGACTTGCAATCGCCACTAATTCTGCGTTATGCGCATCCACAATCGCCGGCAGCAAACGCTCGTTAACTCGCGCTGCGCCTAAGATTCCCCAACGAAGTTTGCTCATAATCTGTAATCCTTAAAGGTTAAACGACGCCATGCGCTTGCTGATCCGCATGGTAAGAACTTCTCACCATAGGACCACAAGCCGCCTGAGTAAATCCCATGGCATAGGCCTCTTGCTCAAATTGCTTGAAGCGCTCTGGGCTGACAAATCTAGCCACTGGCAAATGGTGACGAGATGGTTGCAAATATTGACCCAAGGTCAGCATGGTGACTCCATGGTCTCTGAGGTCTTGCATGACTTGCAAAATTTCTTCATCGGTTTCACCCAAACCTAACATCAAGCCAGATTTTGTGGGGACATTTGGGTGAAGGTCTTGAAACTGTTTGAGTAAATCTAGCGAATTTTGATAGTCAGCCCCGGGACGCGCTTGTTTGTATAAACGTGGCACAGTTTCTAGGTTGTGATTCATCACGTCAGGCGGCGCATCTTGCAAAATTTGTATCGCGATATCCAAACGTCCACGAAAATCGGGTACTAAGATTTCAATTTTAATTTGTGGCGACTCACGTCTGACGGCACTAATACAGTCGACAAAATGTTGTGCTCCACCATCACGTAAATCATCTCTATCGACACTGGTAATCACCACATATTTCAATCGCATTTGCGCAATGGTACGGGCTAAATTTTCTGGCTCATGGGCGTCAGGTGCTAATGGTCGACCATGCGCCACATCACAGAATGGACAACGGCGAGTACAAATATCCCCCAAAATCATAAAGGTCGCCGTACCCCCACTGAAGCACTCGCCGATATTAGGACAACTCGCTTCCTCGCATACTGTATGCAATTGATTTTCACGCAAGATAGATTTAATTTCTTGAAAGCGTGGGCTGTCTGGCACTTGCATCTTAATCCACTCAGGTTTGCGCATAGGCGGCTGAGGGACAATTTTGATAGGGATGCGTGCCGTTTTATCGGCGCCTCTTTGTTTGACGCCGGCTGGCTTTATTACTTTTACGACAGGTTCAGTCATGCTGGTATCCAAGTTGCTGAGCGAAGGATTCTAACAGTTTTGCAGCAATCTGTTGCTCGCTCATGTGTATCTCTAAATCATGCATTTGTGTCACTTGTAAGCCCTGATATCCACAAGGGTCTATCGCCGAGAAAGGACTTAAATCCATATTCACATTCAGCGAAAGGCCATGATAGCTGCGCTCTTGTTTGAGGCGCAAACCAACCGAGGCTATTTTCTTGTCCTGAACATAAACTCCAGGCGCATCTGCACGTGCCATTGCGATGACATGATGCTGGGCTAATAAATGTATGACGGCATTTTCCAAGGCACTGACTAATTGTCGCACCGTGATTTTTTTTCGCTTTAAGTCGATTAATGTATACATCACCAATTGACCGGGGCCGTGATAGGTAATTTTTCCTCCTCTATCGATGGCGAGCACAGGGATATCGTCACGGCTGGGCATACGCACGTCTTTACGGTTCAGTCCCAAAGTATAAATAGGCGAGTGTTGAACAAACCAAACCTGATCCAAACTATGGCTATCGCGTTGCGCAGTGTAGCGCTGCATTTTTTGCCATATCTCAGTAAAGTCTTGCAAGCCAAGATATTGCACGGTCAAACGAGATTGTGGGTCTATCAAGATGGTCATCTAAATATAAGCAGATGCAAATTAAAGCACGTACTTTACTAAAGGATGCGAGGTCAAGGCGCGATATACATTGTCCAGTTGTGTTTGAGAGTCGACGGTAACCAAACAGGTTAAGCTGATATATTTGCCTGCACTGCTGGCGCGCATTTCTACTCGACTGGCGTCAAACTCTGGCCTATGTTCTCGGATGACAGCAATCATCAACTCTGCAAAGGTCTCATGCGTCTCGCCCATCACTTTAATGGGGAAATCGCATGGAAATTCTATTAATGGTTTTTCAGTCTGTTTTGTCATAGTCTGCTTAGTGGGGAC
>RFPI01000050.1 GCA_009926205.1 Methylophilaceae bacterium | reverse complement strand
GTGCCTTGCATATGCATCAAACAAATCGCCACCTGACTATCTTGCACGGCTTGCAATGCGCCAGGCTGTTGTAAAGCGAATACATCATTCACCATATGCACGCCGGCCTCAATCGCTGCTCGCATCACTTCTGGTTTGTAGGTATCCACTGATAGCACTGCACCACATCCTGATAGCGCTTGAATCACCGGAATCACTCGCTGCAGCTCTTCCTCCAACATCACCGGCTGTGCCCCTGGACGGGTTGATTCTCCGCCGATATCAATGATATCAGCGCCTTGCTCTATCATTTGTTGTGCATGCGTCAGTGCAGCGTCGATGTGGTGAAATTTACCCCCATCGGAAAAAGAATCTGGGGTGACATTGAGTATCCCCATGACTTTGGGGGTGGATAAATCTAGGCTGAGATTTGCGCAACGCAGTTTCATAAAATCAAAGCCCCATCCATGGGACAGGGCTTTTTCTCCTTAATCGCTGTAAGTTCGCCTAACTTTTGGCGGCAGGCTGAGGTTGAGCTGCTGGCGCAGTACCGGATGGACCGCCACCTTCACTCGGCTTGCTGGTGCTTGCAGAAGGCTTAGGTGGGCGGGGTGGCTTGCCCTCCATAATGTCATTGATCTGCTCTGCGTCTATGGTTTCCCATTCCAGCAAGGCCTGTGTCATCGCCTCAACTTTGTCGCGATTGGACTCGATTAATTGGCGCGCCACTTTATATTGCTCATCCAAGATACGACGAATTTCTGCATCTACTTTTTGCAAAGTCGCTTCAGAAACAGTTTTGGAGGACATATTGCCGAACATAGAGTCTTGGTCATTATTCGCGTACACCATGGTGCCCAATGCATCTGACATACCATAACGCGTCACCATATCACGTGCCAACTTGGTCGCACGCTCAAAGTCATTGGATGCACCGGTCGACATTTGATGCATAAATACCTCTTCAGCGATACGACCGCCAAATAGGATAGAGATCTCTTCTAACATCTTGTCGCGATAGTTGCTAATGCGATCAAACTCGGGCAACTGCCATGTCAGACCAAGCGCCCATCCACGCGGCATAATGGTTACCTTGTGGACTGGATCGGCTTTGGGCAACAGTTTTGCCACGACAGCATGGCCAGACTCGTGATAGGCCGTGTTCTTGCGCTCTTCTTCACGCATGACCATAGACTTGCGCTCTGGACCCATAAAGATTTTATCTTTGGCATCTTCGAAGTCTTGCATATCTACTTGACGCTTGTTGCGACGCGCTGCAAACAAAGCGGCTTCATTCACCAGATTGGCTAAATCAGCGCCAGAGAATCCTGGAGTACCACGTGCCAAAATATCGGCCTTCACGTCACCAGAAATGGGCACTTTACGCATATGTACTTGCAGAATCTGTTCACGTCCACGAATATCAGGCAAGCCCACCATCACTTGACGGTCAAAACGACCAGGGCGCAGCAAGGCTCGATCCAACACATCTGCACGGTTAGTCGCGGCAATCACAATCACCCCAGAGTTAGGTTCAAAACCATCCATCTCAACCAACATTTGGTTTAATGTTTGCTCACGCTCATCATTACCGCCGCCCATCCCTGCTCCACGATGGCGTCCAACGGCATCAATTTCATCGATAAAGATAATACATGGCGCAGATTTCTTGGCTTGCTCAAACATGTCACGCACACGAGCCGCGCCAACGCCGACGAACATCTCGACAAAGTCTGAACCTGAGATGGTGAAGAATGGGACTTTGGCCTCACCCGCGATTGCTTTGGCTAGCAGCGTTTTACCTGTACCTGGAGGGCCCACCATCAACACGCCACGTGGAATACGACCCCCTAATTTTTGGAATTTAGCTGGATCACGCAAGAACTCAACCAATTCTGAAACTTCTTCTTTGGCCTCATCACAGCCAGCCACATCGGCAAAAGTCGTTTGATTGGCATTGGTATCAAGTTGACGCGCTTTACTCTTACCAAACGAGAAAGCACCCCCACGACCACCACCGCCTTGCATTTGACGCATGAAAAATATCCATACGGCAATCAACAGAATCATGGGGAACCAGTTAATCAAGATATTCATCAACAATGATTGTTCTTGCTCAGGCTTTACTTCAACACGCACATTATTTTGTAGCAAGTCACCAATCAAACCAGGGTCATATGGTGAATAGGTGCTGAATTTCTTACCGTCTGTGGTTTCACCACGAATCACACGACCTTCCATGGTGATTTTGTTGATATGACCCTGCTTCACGTCGCTGATAAATTGCGAGTAAATGACTTGTTGTTTGTCGGCGTTATTCCCCGCAAACTGATTGAAAATGGTCATCAGGATGATCGCAATGATGACCCAGATGGCGAGATTTTTGATGACATTATTCAAGATTGCATCCTTTACATTGTATGCAGATTAAGCAAAATCTTATCACCATTTACCGGGTGATGGGCGGCTTAGTCCTTTTTGTTAATCCCCAACAGATAAACCTCACTGCTTCGATCGCGCGAAGCCTTGGGTTTTCGCGTCACAGTTTTGGTAAACATTGTACGCATAGTGCTGACGATTTCTTCATAGCCAGAGCCGATAAACACTTTGACTAAGAAGTTGCCGCCAGGTTTCAGCCAGTCTTGGCAAAATAGCAGTGCTAATTCAGTTAAATAGGCAGCGCCGGCTTGATCTACCACACTAATACCACTGATATTGGGGGCCATATCAGAAATTACAAGGTCTGCTTGCTTGCCTTGCATAGAATTCTCTAAGGTTTTTAGTACGCTTTCTTCACGAAAGTCTCCTTGGATAAACTCTACCCCTGCTATTCCGGTCATGGGCAAGATATCCAATGCAATCACCCGCCCTTGACCGTTTAAACGTTTGGCAACCACTTGCGACCAACTACCTGGCGCCGCACCTAAATCGACCACCAGCATCCCCGGACGTATTAACTGGTCGCGCTCATCTATCTCGAGTAATTTATAGGCTGCACGGGCACGATAGCCATCCTTTTGTGCCATTTTCACATAGGGATCATTTAGATGCTCTTGCATCCAAGCTTTACTGGTTTTGCTTGGCTTCATGCTTTATTTCCGCTGTTGTAGGCGTACATACGCTTTTGTTTCCACTATTGTATGACCCCATTATTGCAATCCGATGGCTTGCAGGGTCATTGTGATAGAATACGCCTGCTTGCGAATATGCAAGCTTATCTAATCACCAAATAGCAAATACCCTCTTATGAATAGCAAACAAATCAGTTTTTTGCGCAGTCTAGCGCACAATATTAATCCCGTTGTCATGATAGGCAATAATGGCCTGAGCGAATCTGTGTTGAAAGAAATCGACAGCAGTTTAAATGCGCATGAACTGATTAAAATTAAAGTATTGGGTGATGACCGCGCTCTACGTGTCAGCCTGCTGGAGCAGATATGCCAACAAATGGGCGCCGTTGCAGTGCATCACATAGGCAAACAGTTAGTGGTTTACCGGGCATCTAGCACGCCAAAAATCGTGATCCCCAAACAGTAAGCAGATCTTGCTAAAAATCTTAGCGTGGCGCTTTTAATACTGCCCACAATCCCAACAGACTTTGCAACATAAATGCAGCACTGGAAACCCCATGCCAACGCTCGAAACGATTGGCAAAGACACTATTCATGACATCCGCTGGTAGCGCATCTTGTTTCAACTGCGCCAATATGGGTGCAATGCCAAAGTGCATCGCCACGGTCAGCAATAGCATGATAATAATTAACCAAATATAACCCTGCTTAAAAGCACGGGCACCTTGCTTCATGAGACTATGCAGCAGCAAAACCACCCCTGCAAATAAGCCAAAATAGGCCAACAACTTAAACATCTCACCTGCCAACTGGCCAGCGAGCTGGGTATCATGGATTTGATAGAACAACACTGGGGCCGCGATACCCCCTATCGCCCACAGGCTACCCACCCAAAGGGTCAATAATATGATTGCAAATTTATCTATCCACGTTTGCATCGTTAGCTCCTTAGCATGGCATTAAGTAAAAGGAACAAGGCACAGGCCTAACATCCATTAAATATACTTTACATCCAATACTTCATAAGAACGAATCCCACTCGGCGCCATGACCTCAGCAACATCCCCCGCAGTTCGGCCTATCAGTGCACGTGCGATAGGCGAGCTCACGGAAATTTTGCCTAATTTAATATCAGCCTCATCATCACCCACAATTTGATAGGTATGAACATCCCCACTATCCATATCTTCCACTTCCACTGTGGCACCAAACACACAGCGTCCGTCTGCGTTCAAAGTAGCAGGATCAATAATCATGGCATTGGATAGCTTGGCTTCTATTTCGGCAATACGGCCTTCGATAAAGCTTTGCTTTTCTTTCGCGGCATCATATTCAGCGTTTTCTGACAAATCACCTTGCGCACGCGCTTCAGCAATCGCCTGAATCACACTAGGACGCTCAACAGCACGCAAATGTTGCAATTCTTGTTTGAGCAACTCAGCGCCACGTATCGTGATAGGAATTTGATTCATGTTTTTCACATCCCATTTCTATAAAGCTAATACTTCATTAAAAACATCGTTACTTGGCTTAAGTCGCAAGCCCAGCAACGTTTTAAAAGAATAAAAAATAAAAACCACACCTTTTGACAGGCGTGGTTCAGAATTAGTGCAATGTTATTACTGATTCAGTGATTGATGCAACTCTTGCAAAGATTTTACCTGCAACTCTTGCATATGCGCCATACCGATACATGCCGCTTTAGCACCGGCCAAAGTGGTGTAATAGGTCACTTTTTGTTGCAAAGCATTGCGGCGGATTGCATAAGAGTCTTGCACAGCACGCTTGTCTTCAGTGACGTTCACAATAAAATCAATTTCATTGTTCTTAATCATGTCCACAATATGTGGGCGACCCTCAGCCACTTTATTGACTGGCGTTACTTCAAGGCCAGCTGCTTGCAAGGCATTTGCAGTACCGCGTGTCGCCACCAATTGGAAGCCAAGTTTGCTTAATGCTTGAGCAATCTCAACCACACGCTCTCTGTCCTCGCGACGAACACTAATGAAGGCCTTGCCACCTTTTGGCAATTTATCCCCAGAGCCTAATTGAGATTTCACAAAGGCTTCAGCAAAAGTACTTCCCGTGCCCATGACCTCACCTGTGGATTTCATCTCTGGTCCCAAAATGGTATCGACACCAGGGAATTTGATAAACGGAAATACCGCTTCTTTCACAGAGTAATAAGGGGGCACGACTTCTTTGGTGACGCCTTGTTGTTTTAAGGTTTTGCCAGTCATACAACGTGCAGCAATCTTTGCCAATGGCAAACTACAAGCTTTTGAAACAAACGGTACGGTTCGCGAAGCGCGAGGGTTGACCTCTAACACATACACCGTTTCACCTTGAATAGCGAACTGCACATTCATCAGTCCAACCACGCCCAGAGCCTTAGCCATTTGTACGGTTTGGCTACGCAGCTCATCTTGCAGCGCCTTGGAAAGGCTATAAGGGGGTAATGAACATGCCGAGTCACCAGAGTGCACCCCAGCTTGCTCTACGTGCTCCATAATGCCGCCAATAATGACTTGCTCGCCATCGGATAAAGCATCTACGTCCACCTCGAGGGCATCATTGAGGAAACGATCGAGCAACACCGGAGACTCATTAGAGACTTTGACCGCCTCACGCATATAACGCTCTAGCTGGGCTTGCTCTTGCACGATTTCCATGGCACGGCCACCTAACACATAGGAAGGACGCACCACCAATGGATAGCCAATTTCCTGCGCCAAGCGCAAGGCCTCTTCTGGCGTTCTGGCTGTGCGATTCGGTGGTTGTTTCAAATTCAATTGTTGCAACATCTGTTGGAAACGTTCACGGTCTTCGGCGCAGTCAATCGCATCGGGACTGGTCCCAATAATAGGCACACCGGCTTTTTCCAAATCACGTGCTAACTTGAGTGGGGTTTGACCACCGTATTGCACAATCACACCAACTGGTTTTTCGATAGCGACAACTTCTAATACATCTTCTAGCGTCAAAGGCTCGAAGTACAAGCGATCGGATGTGTCGTAATCCGTAGAAACGGTCTCAGGGTTACAGTTGACCATAATGGTTTCATAACCGTCTTCGCGCATCGCGAAGGCAGCATGGACGCAACAGTAGTCAAACTCTATCCCTTGTCCTATGCGGTTTGGTCCACCACCCAACACCATAATCTTCTTACGGTCACTTGGCTCCGCCTCACATACTTGCTCATAGGTCGAATACATATAGGCAGTATTGGTAGCAAACTCTGCGGCACAAGTATCTACGCGCTTGTAAACCGGACGTACTTTTAAGGCTTGACGATAGGCGCGTACTGCATGTTGATCGGTACCTAATAGTTTAGCGAGTCGTCTATCAGAGAAGCCGCGACGTTTTAAATCAAATAGCGTATCTCTGTCCAAATCAGCTAGATTGCGACCCTTGAGTGCATTCTCGCGTTGGATAATGTCCTCAATTTGCACCAAGAACCATGGGTCTATCTTTGAGTGGTCATGCACTTGTTGCATACTCATACCGGCGCGGAAAGCATCTCCAACAAACCAAATACGCTCAGGACCAGGTTCGCCCAATTCTTTCTGTATTTCGTCTAGATCGGTACTCTTTTCATCCAAACCATCGACGCCCACTTCAAGGCCACGCAAAGCCTTTTGGAAAGATTCTTGAAAAGTTCTTCCCATCGCCATAACCTCACCCACAGACTTCATCTGTGTAGTCAAACGTGAATCTGCTTGCGGGAATTTCTCAAAGGCAAAGCGAGGAATCTTAGTCACCACATAATCGATTGATGGTTCGAAAGACGCAGGAGTCGCACCACCAGTAATTTCATTTTTCAACTCATCTAAAGTAAAGCCCACCGCCAACTTGGCAGCCACTTTAGCAATCGGGAAACCAGTCGCTTTGGAGGCCAAAGCAGAGGAACGCGATACACGCGGATTCATTTCGATGACTATCATGCGACCGTCATTGGGATTGATGGCAAATTGCACATTGGAACCGCCGGTATCCACTCCTATCTCGCGCAATACCGCGAGTGAAGCGTTACGCATGATTTGATACTCTTTATCGGTCAGGGTCTGTGCTGGCGCCACGGTGATTGAGTCGCCTGTATGCACGCCCATAGGATCTAAGTTTTCAATAGAACAGACGATAATGCAGTTATCTTTGCGATCACGCACCACTTCCATTTCGTATTCTTTCCAACCCAGAAGCGACTCTTCAATCAGCAATTCCTTGGTTGGCGAGGCTTCCAATCCACGCTCGCAGATCGCGATGAATTCTTCACGGTTATAGGCAATACCCCCGCCACTGCCACCCATGGTAAAAGATGGTCGGATAATCGCTGGATAGCCAATACGCGCTTGTACTTGCAAGGCTTCTTCTAAGCTATGCGCCATCGATGAACGAGCAGAGCCAAGACCGATTTTGGTCATCGCCTCTTTAAACTTTTGACGATCTTCTGCTTTGTCGATCGCCTCTTTGGTGGCTCCTATCAACTCAACATTGTATTTTTCTAGGACACCGTATTTATCTAAATCCAAGGCGCAGTTCAAAGCGGTTTGACCGCCCATGGTAGGCAACAAAGCATCTGGGCGCTCTTTGGCAATAATCTTTTCAACAATTTGCCATGTCACTGGTTCGATATAAGTCGCATCTGCCATATTGGGATCGGTCATGATCGTGGCAGGATTAGAGTTGACTAGAATGACTCGATAGCCTTCTTCCCTGAGAGCTTTACATGCTTGCGCGCCGGAGTAATCAAACTCACATGCCTGACCGATGACGATAGGGCCTGCGCCGATAATCAAGATACTTTTTATGTCGGTACGTTTTGGCATGGTATTAACGCTTATGCTGTTTCATTAAATCGATAAAACGATCGAAAAGATAACTCATCTCGGTCGGACCGGGACTTGCCTCGGGGTGACCTTGAAAACTAAATGCTGGCTGATCAGTACGTGCGATGCCTTGTAAACTGCCATCAAACAATGACAAATGCGTTGCGCGCAGATGCTTGGGAAGCGAACTCGAATCGACAGCAAACCCATGGTTTTGGCTGGTAATAAACACCCGCTTATCATCCAAATCCTGAACAGGATGGTTAGCCCCATGATGACCAAACTTCATCTTTAAAGTCTTGGCGCCTGAAGCTAATGCCAATAATTGATGACCCAAACAGATGCCTAAAGTCGGCATGCCACTATCGACGATGGTCTTAATAGCTTGAATAGCGTAATCACAAGGTTCAGGATCACCTGGCCCATTGGATAAAAATACACCATCAGGATTTAAATCTAGCGCTTGCTGGGCAGAAGCTTGAGCTGGCAACACAGTGACGCGACAGCCACGCGATACCAACATACGCAGAATATTGCGCTTCACACCATAATCAAAGGCAACGACATGGAAATCCCCTTGCGCTTGCTCGCCATAACCTTTGCTCAAGTCCCATTCAGTTTGGTTAAACTGATAAGACTGAGTCACTGACACCACTTTGGCTAAGTCCATCCCTGCCAAACCCGGAAACTCTCGCGCTGCCTGCAACGCTTGTTGGGTCAGCGCTTGCTCATCGGCACCAGC
>RFPI01000049.1 GCA_009926205.1 Methylophilaceae bacterium | reverse complement strand
TCGTCATAACTGATAATCAGCGCTTTAGCGCGAGCAGCACCAGCCGCGTTGAGGACGATACGTTTGCCGGCGTCACCATACATCACATGTTCACCCGCAGCAGCTGCCTCCTGCACACGCACTGGGTCGATATCAAGTGCGATAAAGGGGATATTCTCCTCTTTTAAAAAACGACTCAAATACTGACCGCTACGCCCGAAACCACAAATAATGACGTGGTGACTGAGGTCCTTGCCAACATTGGTAATTTCATCAATTTGCTGACGGCGATTACGGGTATAACTACGCGCAAAAAATTCAGCGATTTGCAAATTGTGTTGAATAATAAATGGAGCAATAATCATAGAAAGCAATGAGGCGCCCAATACCACTTGCAGCACACTGTCACGAATCAGGCCATGCTCTAAACCTAAGGCAAGCAATACAAAAGAAAACTCCCCTGCTTGCGCCAAGGTCACCCCTGCTCTCACAGCAACGCCCGCTTCATAGCGGAATAATCTAGCCAAGACAGCCACCAGTGCGCTTTTGAATAAGACCAAAAAGATCAGCAAACATACCACGTCATACAGATGTCGCCAGAGTACTTGGATATCTAACAACATGCCGATGGTGATAAAAAATAGCCCCATTAAAATATCGCGGAAAGAGGCAATATCTGATTCCACCTGATAGCGGAATTTGGTCTCAGAAATAAGCATGCCTGCAATAAAAGCACCCAAGGCATAGGATAGGCCGGTGAGCTTGGTGGCAAAAGCCAATAACAAAGTCACCATTAATACATTCATCACAAACAGTTCACGCGAGCGCTGACGTGCGACGATGCGGAACCAACGGTTCATTACGTTTTTACCGATCACGAATAGTAACGACAGCATGATGGCCGCTTTTAGCCCAGCAATACCCAAATCATGCATAAGCGTGCCTTCTGGGTGGGCCATCGAGGGGATTAATACGAGCAAGGGGACGACTGCCAAATCTTGAAACAACAGTACACCTATGGATAAACGTCCATGCCGTGAATTGAGGTCTAAGCGTTCAACCAATAATTTTGAAACTATGGCCGTCGAGGACATAGTCAAGGCACCAGCAACCACGAGACTGGTTTTCCAATCCAAATGCAGCGTCATGGCAATCAACATGAGAACCGCAAGGCCAAAGATCACTTGAAGTCCACCGACCCCCAATACAATGCGGCGCATGGCGTAAAGCTGAGACAGGCTAAATTCCAACCCTATACTAAACATCAAAAACACCACACCGAACTCAGCGAATTCTCGGTTGGCCTCGCTATCTGGCAACAAACCAAATGTTTTGGGGCCTAGCAGGATACCTACCAAAAAATAAGCCAACATCGCAGGTAAATGCAAAGCCCGAAACAGTGCCACACCCAAAACGGCACTGGTCAGCAATATCAATACTGACAACAGAGGGTCATGCAATAAATTTTCCATACCACCAATTTTCCAAGCTTAAGGTTAAACAATTGATCATGCGAATTCAGCAAGCAATATTTCAGAATTTAGCACCGATAGGCAAAAACTGTGCCGCATTTTTAAAATGAACACTATTTTTGTATTAGTTTCCTTTATTCGAGGCTGAATCCCTTTTATACTTACATCGTTATGAAAAATACTTCACAAAATAACGAGCAAGCCCAAAACTCATTGCAAATAGCCCAACGCGTATTGCAAATTGAAGCTGAGGCCGTCCTTCAATTGGCGCAGCGGCTCGACGCTTGCTTCAATCAGGCTACAAGCCTTATTTTACAGTGTCAGGGCAGAGTTGTCGTGAGTGGCATGGGTAAATCAGGGCATATTGGCAATAAGATTGCATCAACCTTCGCCAGCACTGGCACCCCCGCTTTCTTTATGCATCCAGCCGAGGCAAGTCACGGAGACTTAGGCATGATGACGGCACAAGATGTCATGCTCGCCATTTCCAATTCGGGGGAAAGTGATGAATTACTGGCCATCATGCCTGCACTGAAAAGACTGGGCGTTAAAATCGTGGCGATGTCGAGTAATCCAAATTCGAGCTTGAGCTGATGTCCATCTTGATGTGTCGGTTGAACGCGAAGCATGTCCTTTG
The DNA here is from genome assembly GCA_009926205.1 of Methylophilaceae bacterium. Classification (GTDB taxonomy): domain Bacteria; phylum Pseudomonadota; class Gammaproteobacteria; order Burkholderiales; family Methylophilaceae; genus RFPI01. Next base: position 7,291 of record RFPI01000049.1, on the reverse strand, counting down.
GGATTAGCACCAACAGCCAGCTCGACCGCCTCACTAGCCCTTGGAGATGCGATTGCCATCGCGGTATTAGAAGCACGCGGATTCTCTGCAGAGGATTTCGCCCGCGCACATCCCGGCGGAAATCTAGGTCGAAGATTATTGCGTATCCAAGACATCATGCGTCAAGGCCCGGAGATTCCGCAAGTTAGCCAAGACGCCACTCTACAAGATGCACTATTAGAAATCTCCCGTAAAGGTTTGGGCATGACTGCCATCACCCACAACCACCGCGTGCTTGGTATTTTTACTGATGGTGATTTACGCCGCGCCTTAGAGACTGGTAGCGATATTCTGAAAAACCCAATTGCCCAAATGATGCATGGCAATCCCTTACGAGTGAGGCCAGAAGATTTGGCCTTGCATGCAGTGCAAATAATGGAAGAAAACAAAATTAATGCCCTATTGGTTGAAAACCAACAGGGTGAATTGGTCGGCGCAATCAATATGCACGACTTACTCTTAGCCAAAGTTGTATAGAAAGATGACGATGTTAGCAATCCCTGCACATGACCCAAGTTTGACCCCAGAAGCCCGCGCAAAAAAAATTAAAGTGGTTATTTTTGATATTGATGGCGTGATGACCAATGGTGGATTAATGCTTGGAGATGATGGGCTGGAATATAAAAACTTCCACTCTCAAGACGGCCTTGGTCTGAAAATATTACGCAATACAGGCATACAGATGGCAATTATCACTGGACGCACCTCAAATGTTGTCGTCAAACGTGCTGAAAATATCAAGATAAAACATATTTATCAAGGGGTAGAAGACAAGCTAGAAGCCTTTGAAAAATTGCTGCAAGACTTTTCTGTGACCCCTGAAGAATGTGCTTTTATGGGCGATGATGTGGTCGATTTGCCCCCCATGCGTCGTTGTGGTTTATCAGTGACAGTGCCGCATGCTATGCCTTTAGTTAAACAATATGCGCACTACATTACCAGCCGAGAGGCGGGTCACGGCGCAGTGCGTGAGTTATGTGAATTGATTATGCAGGCACAGGGGACGTTTGATGAACAAATGGCAGTTTTCCTAAAGTAGTGGTTACTGGATGAAGAATCTACGCTTCTCATTAACGCTCCCACTGGTGGTTTTGGCAGTGCTGGCTGTACTGACATTTTGGATTGATCGTTATGTGCAGGCCCCTCAACAGGCGCCATCAAAGCAAAAGACTCACGATCCTGACTATTTTATGGAAAATTTTGTAAGTAGCAAAACCGATAAAAACGGCAAATTAAAAACCATGTTAGCCGCAGTCAAACTTGAACATTACGCTGACGATGATAGCTTGCATATGACGCGGCCCAGGTTAACGCAATTCAATGCCAATGGCGGCTACAGTCAGATTGAGGGGCAACGGGGCATCATCACTGCGAATGGAAATATTGCTGAATTTTTTGATCATGTGGTCGTGAGTAGACCAGCAACAAGTGATGGTTCGGATATGCACTTGTATACCAACTACTTGAAAGTGTTGCCTGAAAAGCATCTCGCCACAACTCCGGAAGAAGTTCGTATTACCCAAGGACCTAGCTCTTACATGACAGGTACAGGCATGATTTATGACAAACAAAATCAGGAAATAACCTTGCAAAATAATGTCAAAATACACTACCTAAAAGGCAGCCCTGCGCATCAGACAAAGAAATCTGTTTCCCAAAACCCTTCAAAGTCCACAAATAAACATTAGGAGTGCGTATGTTCCGTATATTCGTCATCAGTTTGCTTTTAGCTCTGCTCAGTTCCCAAGCATGGGCTGAGAAAGCTGACCGAGATAAACCGATTGAGATTGAAGCGGACACTGTGACATCCAATGACGCGAAGAAGACCAGTATCTACTCTGGCAACGTCGTATTGACTCAGGGGACTTTACGTATCAAAGGCGACAAATTAGTAGTACGAGAGGATACTGCTGGTTTTCAGCACGGGACCTCATATGGCAATCCCACCAGCTTCCGTCAAAAGCGTGAGGGCAAAGATGAGTATATCGAAGGCAGTGGTCAGCGAATTGAGTATGATGGTCGCATGGATAAGGTGCAATTATTTACCAAAGCTTGGGTAAAACGAGGTAACGACATTGTTCATGGTGATTACATTATGTATGACGCTAATGCTGAATATTCTGAAGTGATTGGTGGCGGACCTAAGTCAGCTACGCCCGCAACTCCAGGTGGTCGAGTAAAAGCGATTATCCAACCTAAAAATCAGCCAGGTAGCAAATAAACATGTCAGAACTCGTCGTTGAAGGTTTACAAAAGCGCTACAAATCTCGTCAAGTAGTGCAAAGCATTTCTTTGCAACTACACAGTGGGCAGGTAGTAGGTTTGCTTGGCCCCAACGGCGCAGGTAAAACAACCAGCTTTTACATGATCGTGGGGCTCATTCGCGCTGATGCAGGCAAAATTATTCTTAACAACAAAGATATCAGCCGCTTACCCATACATCAGCGCGCAAAAATGGGACTGGCTTACTTACCGCAAGAGCCATCTATCTTTCGAAAGATGACTGTGGCTGAGAATATTCTTGCCATTTTGCAATTAAATAAAATGACTGCGGCTCAACAAAAACAGCGTTTAGAAGAACTGCTTGAGGACTTACATATCTCGCATATCCGCGACAGCTTGGGTATTAGCCTTTCTGGTGGCGAGAGACGAAGAGTAGAAATAGCGCGCTGCCTCGCCTCAAACCCAAACTTTATTTTGCTTGACGAGCCATTTGCAGGTATCGACCCGATTGCGGTGATAGACATACAGAAAATTGTCAGATTACTCAAAGAGCGCAATATTGGTGTGCTAATTACTGACCATAATGTACGAGAGACATTGGGGATTTGTGACCAAGCATATATCGTCAATGAGGGAAGAATTTTTGCCTCTGGCACCCCTTCTGAAATTGTAGAAAATGAGAGCGTGCGCGAGGTTTATCTCGGTAAAGACTTTAGACTGTAATGCGGCAAGGTTTTCAACTTAAATTTTCTCAACATCTGGCGCTTACTCCGCAGCTTCAGCAGTCCATTCGTTTGCTGCAATTATCTTCGCAAGAACTGAATCAAGAAATAGAAACGCTGTTACAAGAAAATCCTTTACTTGAACGTGGCGATGCGAGTGAGACAGAGACTCAAGCAGGCCATACTCAAGACGATCAACAATATTCAGAAGAACAGTTTACGCCTGCGGACAATTCCTCAGAGAGCGAATTCAATGATCCACTATTGGATGATTACTACAATCAACAGCAACGTTGGGAAGAGTCTAGTTATCTCGATGAAGATAATGACTTTCAATTCCAAGAGGCCGATACTCCCACTTTGCGTGAGCATCTGATTCAGCAAATCCGATTAATGCCTTTGTCCCTGCATGATCAACGCTTGGCTTTGTATTTAATCGATGCCATCAACGAGGATGGCTATCTTGAGCAATCTTTAGCGGAATTGGTAGAACAACTTCCCGCTGAATTAGAAATTGAATTGCTAGAGCTTGAAACTGCACTAAAACATGTACAGCATCTTGACCCAGCCGGTGTCGCTGCACGCAATTTATCTGAATGCCTAAGTTTGCAGTTGCGCATTTTGCATCACGACCATCCCTTTGCTCAAAAAGCCATACAGTTGGTGGAAAAACATTTAGATTTACTCGCTGGGCGCGAGATGAGTAAGCTGTGTAAATTACTAGGGGTCAAAGAAGCTGAGTTACGTGAGATTCATCAATTAATCAAACAACTCAATCCTAGACCGGGCAGCGACTTTAGCCAATTAAGTCACGGCCATTTCATCCAGCATGAAGTCATCGTCAAAAAAGTACGTGGCCAATGGCAAGCCAGTCTCAACGATGATGCCATTCCAAAGCTACGTATCAATCAAATCTACGCCGATATTCTGAAACGAAATCGCAATAGCGATGGTCAATATTTGAGTAGTCAGATGCAAGAAGCAAAGTGGATGATTAAGAATATACAGCAGCGCTTCTCCACCATATTGCGTGTTGCACAAGCGATTGTGGACCAACAAAAAATGTTTTTTGAGCATGGCGAGATTGCCATGCGTCCATTGGTATTGAGAGAAATTGCCGATGAATTAGGTTTGCATGAATCAACGGTATCGCGTGTTACCAACAAAAAGTATATGCTCACCCCAAGGGGCATCTATGAATTAAAATACTTCTTCGGAAGTCATGTTTCTACAGAAAATGGTGGTGCGTGTTCCGCCACGGCGATTCGGGCGCTGATTAAGCAACTAATCGCCGAAGAAAATCCCAAAAAACCGCTTTCGGATAATCAACTGTCCGCCATTTTGGGTAAGCAGGGCATCGTCGTGGCTCGCCGCACGATAGCCAAATATCGCGAGGGATTAAACATTCCTGCGGCTAGCCAACGCAAAGCTCTGTAACTAAAAACGATGACATAAAGGAGTTCAACATGAATCTACAGTTAACCGGCCACCATTTGGAAGTCACTCCTGCTTTGCGTGATTACATCGCCAGCAAACTGAGCAAAATCAGCAATCACTTTGATCATGTGATTGATATCAAAGTCACGCTGAGTGTTGAAAAACTCTCTCAAAAAGTCGAGGCTACGGTTCATGTGCCGGGCAATGATTTACATGCAGAATGTAGTAACGAGAATATGTACAGCGCAATTGATTTATTGGCGGATAAATTAGACCGTCAAGTGTTGCGCTTTAAAGAAAAAATCAGCGACCACCACAAGGTAAACGGTGCGGTAAAACACCAAGCTACAGAGTAAAAGATGGCACAGATTAGCGTCTCCCAACTATTCAAAGATACCCACAAAAAGCTAAAACTGAGCTGGATGGCGGGTAAGAGCGGTGGCGCTAATCTGCTCACCAGCGAGACAGTGAGTAAGCCATCGCTGGCATTGATTGGACATCTAAATTTTGTGCATCCCAACCGCGTTCAAGTGCTCGGTTGCGCAGAGATGGATTATTTGCGGCAACTCGATGCAGCCGCTCTCAAACTCGCGATCAACCACTTATTCTCTACTGATTTGGCCGCTATTATTGTAGCCAACGGCGAGAGCACTCCTGATGTATTGATAGATACTGCTGAGCAATATCAAACACCCCTATTTACCTCCCCTTTACGCAGTCCAGAGTTGATGGACATTCTGAGCCATTACTTGGCACAAGCCGTGGCGGAATCGGTCAGTGCGCACGGGGTCTTTATGGAGGTGCAAGGGTTTGGCGTATTAATTAAAGGCAACCCTGCGATTGGTAAAAGTGAATTAGCCTTAGAGCTGATTTCACGCGGCCATCGATTGGTCGCTGACGATATTGTCGATTTCTTTCGCATTTCTCCAGAACGTATAGAAGGTCGGTGTCCTGCCTTGCTACAAGACTTTCTTGAGGTGCGCGGACTCGGCGTACTGAATATTCGCGCGCTGTTCGGCGATAGCTCCGTAAAACCCACCAAACCTTTGGATTTGATTATCCAACTTGAGCTGGCGCAAGAGCTGAAACCGCAAGCCTTGGATAGACTGAATATCAAAGCGCAACAAGAGACGGTATTGGGAGTGCGTGTGCCTAAAGTTTGCATCCCTGTCGCGGCAGGTCGCAATATTGCGGTATTAGTCGAGGTCGCCGTGCGTAATCATATGTTGTTATTACGCGGCATCAACAGCACTAAGCAATTTATGGAGCGTCAGCAGCGCGAAATGCGTGCGCAGATGAAGAAAAACTAATGCAACTGATTATCGTCACCGGCATGTCCGGCTCTGGTAAAAGTGTGGTGCTACGCTTGCTAGAAGATATTGGATTTTATTGCGTCGATAATTTACCGGCCACGCTTATTCCGCAGCTCATCGATAAGCTTAACCCCAGCCAAACACGCATCGCAATTAGCATTGACACACGCAGTGAGGGGCTAGAAACGCTACCAAATCATTTAGATGATATGCGCCAACGTAGCATAGCGGTGCAGATGATTTTCCTAGAGTCCAATCAAGAAACCTTGGTCAAACGCTTTAGTGAAACGCGACGGCGCCACCCGCTCAGCAAAGGTAATATGACCTTGGCCGAGAGCATACAAAATGAGCGTAATTTGCTGGCACCGCTGGCAAGTCTAGGCCACCACATTGATACCAGCGACTTAAGCCCAAATACCTTGCGGCAATGGGTTCGTGATCTTGTCACCCATGACCACCATGGTATGACTTTGCTGTTTACTTCTTTTGGTTTTAAGCATGGTGTACCTTTGGATGCTGATTTTGTCTTTGATGTTCGTTGCTTACCCAACCCACATTGGGACGCCAAGCTCAGGCCCTTATCTGGTAAAGATTTAGCTGTACTGGAATTTCTCAGTAAAGAAACCCTCGTCGAACAGATGTATCAGGATATACAACAATTTGTAAATCGCTGGTTGCCCCATTTTGTTAAAGAGAATCGCCACTATCTAACGGTGGCTGTAGGATGTACCGGCGGTCAGCATCGCTCGGTATATTTAGTTGAAAAACTTGCAGCGCAATTTCAATCAGACCAGCAGCAAGTGCTGATAAGACATCGAGAGTTGGAAATAAAACTATGATAGGTATTTTGATCGTCGCCCACGGCAATTTGGGTGATAGCTTGATTCAATGTGCTACCCATGTCATGGGGAGTCGACCTCCGCAACTTGAGCAATTTGGCATCCAAACTAACGACGACCCTTGTGCCATGTTGCCGCAAATGCAGGCAGTGGTGGCACAACTAGATCAAGGAGATGGAGTATTAATTCTGTCGGATATTTATGGCGCTACGCCTTGTAATATCGTCAGCAAATTACTCAAAACAGGCAAAGTATTGGGCGTAGCTGGTGTCAATTTGCCTATGTTAGTGCGTGCCCTCACTTATCGAAATGGCGATTTGAATGCGCTGGCAGAAAAAGCCTTGAGTGGTGGGCAAGAAGGTGTGATTAATTTTACCGAGCAGGCATGCAGAGAAGCACAATCATGAAAACCGATATCGAAATCATCAATAAATTAGGCTTGCATGCTCGTGCTTCCACCAAGCTAACCCAGACTGCTAGTCAGTACGCCAGTGAAATTTGGATAGAGCGTAATGGTCGTCGCGTGAATGCCAAAAGCATTATGGGCGTGATGATGTTAGCCGCTAGCAAAGGCAGTGTCGTGACATTGGAGGCACAAGGCCAAGACGCTGATGCTGCCATTCAAGCCTTGGTGAATTTAATTCAAGATCGCTTTGGAGAGGCCGAATAATGAGTTTCTCTGTCCATGGGGTTGGAGTATCCAGTGGCATCGCTATAG
>RFPI01000048.1 GCA_009926205.1 Methylophilaceae bacterium | reverse complement strand
ACGACGGCAGCAGCATCTTTTACATAGACAAAATCGCGCAACTGCTGACCATCTTCATAGTCCGGATGATGGCTCTTAAACAAATTGATATAGCCTTGCTGTTGCGCTTGATGAAAGCTGTGCATAGCGACACTGGCCATGCGCTGCTTGTGATATTCATTGGGGCCGTACACATTGAAAAACTTAAACCCTTGCCATTGCGGGGGTTGCTGTCCTGTTTTCGCTTGTTGTAGCACCCATTGGTCAAAGAAATGTTTGGAATATCCGTAGCCATTGAGCGGACGAAGCTGATCTATGCTGGTATCGTTATAGCCCAATTCGCCTGCCCCATAAGTGGCAGCAGAGCTGGCGTATAAGAAAGGTACCTTATGCTCGCTACACCAATCCCAAAGAAATTGACTGTAGCGAATATTGTTTTGCACCAGTTTATTGAAATCACGTTCGACAGTGGCACTGATGGCGCCCATATGAATGACGGCATCGATTTTTGGTTTTCCTGCCAAAAAGCAGGCCAGCTCGGATTTGTCTAGGTAGTTCGTGTAGCGGCGTTTGACAAGATTCTGCCACTGGTCTTCATGTTGAATGTCATCCACAATCAACAAATCATCGCGACCGGCTTGATTGAGCTGCCAAGCAATCATGCTACCTATCATGCCTGCGCCGCCAGTGATAATAATCATAAAAACGTCACCCTATCCGCTGAATATTGGCTTTTACAAAACCAAGCACATAGACTAAAAAGCTATGTATTCGCCACATTATAATGCCTCAGCCAAGTTCGCTGAACTGCTTTTTAATTTTGCTGGGCTGACATCGCCTTTGCGCGTTGGTCACGCAGCTCAGCCTCTTGCTTAGCGGCATCGACATCCCATTCGGCGTGCGCCCAACCGTGTAAATTCTCAATGGCGATTTCGGTCATGGCTTGTATCCATAACGCTTGGTCATTTAATGCTGGAATGTAGTGATATTCACCGCCGCCATTGGAGAGAAAAATCTGTTTACCTTCCATGGCAATTTCTTCTAATGTTTCTAAACAGTCGCTGCTAAACCCAGGACAAATGACATCTACTCGTGCCGTTTTTTGTTTACCCAAGGTCTCCAATGTTTCTGCTAAATAAGGTTTGAGCCATTCCTGCTTGCCGAAGCGCGATTGAAAGGCGACTTGATATTCGCTTTTTTCTAAGCCCAAGGCTTCAGCCAATAAGCGACCTGTTTTCATGCATTCACAGTGGTAGGGGTCACCTTTCATCAGATGAAATTTCGGCACGCCGTGGAAGCTCATAATCAGTTTGCTGGGTTTGCCATTTTTAGTCCAATGCGCTCGAACGCTTTCCGCTAAAGCACGGATATAAGCTGGATGATCATGGTAATGACGAATAGTGCGTATGGCAGGGACGTTGCGTGTTCTCAACAAAGTGCGCCAAACGGCATCCAAGCTGGCTGCTGTACTACTCGCGGCGTATTGAGGGTAAAGAGGAAACACCAAAATTCGGTCGCAATGTTGTGCCTTTAGTTTAGCAATGGCCGAGGCCATGCTTGGATTGCCGTAACTCATGCCTAACTCAACCGCAAAAGGAGATGCGATTTGTTGGCGTAATGATGCTTCTAATTTTGCTTTTTGCGCTTGGGCGTACACCATTAAAGGTGAGCCCTCAGGCGTCCAAACGCTGGCATATTTTTCCGCCGATTTTTTAGGGCGTACATTCAAAATAATTAAATGCAGAATCCAGCACCAGATGGCGCGTGGAATTTCTACAATGCGCCTGTCCATCAAAAATTGACCTAAATAGCGTTTCAGGGCAGGGGCAGTCGGTGCATCAGGGGTGCCCAAGTTGGCTAACAAAATACCAACCTTGAGTTGGTCGCCATGTTGAAACGGAGGTTCGTCGCGGTAATAGCTCATGTATTAATCTTTACTCGAAAGTGCGTTAGAAAGAAGTCGTGCTGTGATATCGACTATCGGGATGATACGTTCATAGGCCATGCGTGTGGGGCCAATGACCCCTAGGGTGCCTACGACTTGTCCATTGGCCTCATATGGAGCGGTCACCATACTACACTCGTCCAACGGTAAATAACCACTTTCCCCACCAATAAATATCTGCACACCTTGTGCTTGTTGACTGTTGTCCAACAATTGCATCAGACTGGTTCTGCGCTCAAAAATTTCAAATAGCTTGCGTAAGGAGGCCACGTTGCTGGAGAAATCGTTCACTTGTAATAAATGATGCTCACCCGAAATCACCACTTGTTCGCGCTCATTCAGTACAGCTTTGTCGCTAGCCTCTAGCGCAGCAGACATCAGGCGGTTTAAATCGGTTTGCATTTGCTTCAGCTCTTCGCGAAGCTGTACTCGAACTTGCTCGATCGATTGCCCCGCGTAATGTTGATTAAAGAAATTGCCGGCTTGCACCAACTCACTTGGGCTGTAAGGTTTTTCGGTCAGAATAATGCGATTCTGTACATTGCCATCTTCTGTCACCACGATAACCAAAATCCGCTTTTCGGACAGGGGCAAAAATTCGAGGTGCTTAAAAATAAGAGATTTCCGATTGGGGGCAATCACTAAGCCGGCAAATTGCGTGAGCTCAGATAACATATCTGCGGCATTGCTAATCAACTCTTGAGGGTCTGGGGTATTTAGCTCGCGCCGCATACGCATGATTTCCTCATCATGCATGGATCTTACTGTGAGCAAGGAGTCCACAAAAAAACGATAGCCACGCTGAGTTGGAATGCGCCCTGCGGAGGTGTGTGGGCTGGCAATAAAGCCCATTTCCTCAAGGTCGGACATGATATTGCGGATACTGGCAGGGCTCAGATCCAAGCCAGAGGACTTGGATAGTGTGCGTGAGCCAACGGGTTGACCATCACTGATGTAATGCTCAACTAAGGTCTTGAGTAAGATTTGTGCACGTTTATCCATAGCCAAAATTATAGCTTTGAAATGCACATTTTAACGAGCGCCGTCCGTCTTGCGGCGGAAGAATTTACTTAAGTCCGACATCATATTCGTTATCGCACTCTGTTTACGCTGCTGCATTTCGCTCGCTTGTTGTGCAGTCAATGTTTCATCCTCGGCCCCTGATACTTTTATCCCTCCAATGCCTCGTTGATTCACAGGGAAGGTGATTTTGACTTCATTATCGATATAGCTGATTCTGTCCCAATCCGACACATAAGTGTGTTGTCGCGTTTCACCCGCTAACAGGTTATAGCCCGTCGCATAATCGCTGCTGGGATTGCGAACCCCAAGTAAAGGCATCAGCGTGGGGATAATATCCATGTGGCTGGTAATGCCGTCGCTGATTTGGGGTTTCATGCCTGGCACATAAATAATCAATGGGGTGCGAATTTGCTGGTCAACAAAAGTTGAGTTGTGACCCCAGAAGCCATGTTCCATAAACTCTTCACCATGATCTCCGTTAATCACTACGATGGTGTTATCCAGTAATTGGTGTTGTTTAAGATAATCGAAGATACGACCGAATTGCTGATCTAGATGATGCACAGCATTGATATAGCGATTCTTGATGGGACCAATCTCCTCTTTGAATTGTTGTTTGTCTATGGTGGCGTAATTGATGTCATCGCGATAAGGGCGGGCGATAACACTCTCTGGCGGGAAGTAATAGCGCGCATGGGGCGACTCAAAGAACATAAAGGTGAAGAAAGGCTTGTTTCTGTCACGCTGATCAATAAAGTCCAACAGTTGCGACACATTAGCACGATCATTTTGCCAACCAGACTTAAACGGGTTTTGGTCACGTAACTGCTCAGTGGGGACTCGCGCGAAAATCGTTTTATTGAATTCCGGATAGCTAAATTTGGCACTGGTAAATAAGCGCATTTGATATTGCTGCTGTTGCAATACATCGATGATGGCTGCGCCACGATTGGCATCTAAAAACGTAAACCAGTAATTGCCTGGAATGCCCATAAACATGGAAAACACTCCCATGCGCGTTCCATTGCCACCACTATAGTTGTGGGTAAAGCGCCCAGCTTGCGCGGAAAACTGCCAGCTATTGGGCATTACAGTCTCATTCAACATATCCCAACGCAAGGATTCAGATGTCAGCCAAATAATGTTGTAGGGCTTGGTTGGGACTTCAATCTTGAGCGGTGCGAGTGGGTAGTTCAGTTTGCCTTTGACATTCACGCTCACATTGCGCTGTGGTTTTAAACCCAAGGCTTTAAAGAAATTGCGCGCAGACACATTTTGGAAAAAAGGAATCGATTCCGCGACTGGATGTAATTGATTGCGAGTAAAGGTATCAAAGGCATAGCCTAAATGAATCGCGATCGTGACTAGCACGATGATAGACCAGCGCGATTTACTTGAAAATTGATTCACCCATTTCGGCAAGTCAATACGCTGCGCGGCCCACCATAGTCCGCCACTGACAATAAAAAACCCCAATATAATCAGAGCAAAACCCAAGAAGCTGGCATCGCTGCCTCCAAGGGACTCTATTCCCCCGGGTGTCAGCACCAGATTGAGTATAAAGCCATTAAAGAACATGCCATACAAAGAGAAAATTTTGGCGTTGGCATACATCAGTAATTGGGTTAGGCCAAAACTAATGATCCCCGTTGCTGCAACAGCGATAGGACTTTTGCTTAGATAGTGCTGGGCAAGCAATGTGATTGCTTGCGCGGGCAACATATAAAACCAACTATATAGCAATAAGCTGACTAGCCCAAAACTAAATAGCAGCGGGCTTTGCATCAAAAAGTCATGCATAGGCACAGAGTCGGAGACGATGGCCAATAGGACTAGATAGTTGACTAAGAAAAAGGAAGTTAAGCGGGATGAGTTAGATTGCATAAAGACCTATATCAATAACGTCTCTGAACAACAAAGACATACAACACATATTTTAATCGATTTGACCTGGTCAGTGGCTGCGGATTGAGCTGTAGCTATAAAGATTGATGCTGATAACAAAAATCTTTGCGGAAAATTGGACTATAGGCCTCTTTGTTTTTGCCAAGCAAGGCCGTGTGTGCTTTAATTCAGGCGTGAAAAATACTTTCAAAAAAATAGGCCTTATCGGCAAATATCTAAATCAGGATGCCTTGCAAACCATGCGTGGCGACCTCATTCAACTCGCCCATCATCTGACTCAGCAAGAATATCAACTGACGATAGAGAGCTTGACTGCCCAATATGCAGATATCAAGGATTTCTCCGTTCAATCCATCGATCAACTTGTGCAACAGGTTGACGTGATTATTGTGATGGGGGGTGACGGCACCATGTTGAGTGTGGCGCGAAGCTTAGCGTCTAACCAAGTCCCTTTAATCGGGATTAACCGTGGGCGTTTTGGTTTTCTTACCGATTTGCGCGCGGAAGATATGTTGCGAGAGATTGATGCCATCCTACAGGGTCATTATCAGGCCGAGTCGCGTATGTTGCTGAGTGCTGAATTGCAACGCGGTGATAAGACTTTTGTCATGGGGCAGGCATTAAATGATGTAGTGATGAAGAGTAGTGTGAGATTAATCGAGCTAGAGGTTTCGATTGATCAACAGTTTGTCTCTAGACAAAGAAGTGATGGTTTAATCATTACCACTCCAACAGGCACCACAGCCTATGCGCTATCAGCGGGTGGCCCTATTTTGCACGCTAATTTAGAAGCCATAGCCCTAGTGCCAATATGTCCTCATACACTCAGCAATAGGCCGATTGCTGTGAGTAGCGATAGCCAAATCACAGTCAAGCTACTGCATAGCCAACAGGCGCAATTAAGTATGGATGGACAAGCAAAAATGGAATTGCAAGCGGGAGATTTGCTGCGCGTCGCCCGTGCAGAGCACAGTGTTACTTTGCTTCATCCTGAGGATTACTCTTACTTCGAACGTCTGCGCAACAAGCTACATTGGAGCTAACTTAGTTTTATGTTGCAGAGCCTATCCATCCGCGATTTTGTGATTGTCGATCAACTCGACTTGGATTTCTCTAGCGGCCTCACCGTACTCACAGGTGAGACGGGCGCGGGTAAATCTATATTAATCGATGCCCTATCTTTGGCATTGGGTGCGCGCGCTGAGAGCGGCATGATACGGCAGGGCTGTGAAAAAACCGAAATCAGTGTGTGTTTTAGAGTCCAAGCCCACGATGGCATCTTGCGATGGTTGGAAGACAACGCGATTGAACTCGATCAAGGAGAGTTAATATTCCGCCGAGTACTCTATCAAGATGGGCGCTCGCGTGCCTTTCTTAATGGACAATCAGTCACTCTGCAACAGCTCAAAGAGATTGGCGAGGAATTGGTCGATATCTATAGCCAAAACGCACATCACTCCTTACTCAAGCTGGCAACGCAACGCGATATTTTGGATGACTACGCCGGAGCATCAGAGCTGGCTAAATCCACGGCGCAACTTTATCAGGCTTGGCATCAATTGCGTGAGCAACGCGAAAAAATGGAGCAATCCGCAGAGCAATACCAGCATGAGTTGGCTTTGTTACGCGACCAATGTCGTGAGTTAAAACAACTCAATTTCACGGTTGCTGAGTGGGAAAGCTTGCAGCAAGAACACTATCGCTTATCTAACGCGGCGGAGCTCATGAGCGGCTGCGAATTAATTTTGGATACGCTCAGCGAATCTGACGTTGCCGCCATGCGCCAACTGAATTTGGCACGTCAGCAGTTGCAAAAAATGCGAGAGATAGACCCAGCCTTTAACGAGGCATATGACACTTTGCAATCGGGGGTGATTCAAGTCGAGGAAAGTGGACGTCTAGTAAAACGTTATTTGCAACAAGCCGATTTGGATCCAGAGAAACTTGCCGAAGTCGATGCGCGTTTGCAAGCCGTCCATGCAACTGCTCGTAAATATCGCGTCAGACCTGAGGGGTTGCCAGAGTTGTTGGCAGATTCAGAGCAGCGTATGCAGGAGCTATCTGCTTATGCCGATGATGGCGAGCTGAAAAAACGTGAGCAGGCGGCTGAACAAGCCTATCTTGCCGCAGCGCAACAACTGTCGGACTTACGCCAACAGGCTGCGCCAAAACTGAGTCAGCAAATCACCACACATATGCAAGCTATGGCGCTTGCAGGAGGGCAATTTCAGGTAGCGTTAAATACGCAAACTCCTGCGGCTTCCGGTTTGGAGCAAGTCGAATTTTTAGTCGCTGGACATGCGGGGGCTGAGCCACGCGCCTTGAATAAAGTCGCTTCCGGTGGCGAGTTGTCACGCATCAGCTTGGCAATTCGCGTTGCTACAGCGGCTCAAACCCAAGTGCAAACCATGATTTTTGATGAGGTTGATGTGGGCATAGGCGGTGGAGTTGCAGAGATTGTAGGCAAGTTATTGCGCCAACTGAGCGCGAGCAGACAGGCCTTGGTGATTACCCACTTGCCTCAGGTTGCCGCGCAAGGACAACATCATTTGAAGGTCAGCAAGCACAGTGCTCAGGGCGCTACTTTGAGCCAGATTCAAGCTTTATCTGAAGCAGAAAGGGTTGAGGAATTGGCACGTATGTTAGGCGGCGTGGAAATTACCGATACCACACGACGCCATGCGCAGGAGATGCTGAGAGGCCGTTAGGCTTTTTTGTTGGCGCAGTCCGTTTTATCACAGTCTGCATACAAATACAGAGAGTGCTCTTTGATTTTAAAACCACGTTTTTGTGCAATTTGATTTTGCAACTCTTCGATTTTTTCGTCGTAAAACTCTTCTACAGCACCACATTGTAGACATACCAAATGATCATGATGGCTGCCATGATTTAATTCAAAAACCGCCTTACCACTCTCGAAATGATGGCGTATCAACAATCCAGCTTGTTCGAATTGCGTGAGCACTCGGTAAACGGTGGCAAGACCGATATCATCGCCTGCCCCCAATAAAATCTTATAGACGTCTTCAGCAGACATATGGCGCGTTTTGCTATTCTCAAACAAGCTGAGAATTTTGAGGCGCGGGAGAGTCGCTTTGAGCCCCAGATTTTTAAGATTTCCAGTTTCGTTCATGGTGTTGCTAGCCTTGTGTTTATTAGGCTTTACCTTTTCAGATAAGGCCTTTTGTCAGCAGGTTTTTGCTATAAAAGTTTAACAGAGTCGTGTAATATTAGCGCTTATTCTTGTTAAAGTCATTTTGATGCGTTATCTGATTCTTCCCCTAGTTTTATTGTTGGTTTCCTGTTCATCCACTTTGCCTTCCATCAAAACTTACAAAATGGATGTGCAGCAGGGTAATGTGATTACGCCTAAAATGATGTTGCAACTTAAGCCAGCGATGACCAAATCTCAGGTACGTTTTATTCTAGGCACCCCTTTACTGGCAGATACTTTCCATCGTGATCGTTGGGACTATTTTTATGAAATGAACCGCGGTGGAAAAGTGATTGAACGTCGTCGAGTGATTTTGGAATTTGAAAATGAGTCATTAAAATCTGTTCGCGGTGACATTATCCCCGCCGGACAGCCTGGTGCAGAGAATGCACCTGTTGCCTCAGTAAGAGAAATTCGCAGCGCACGCAGCAACAAAGAGTTGATGTTGGAAGATAGTAATAAGCCATGGTGGGAACGATTTAAGTTTTGGGGTGAAGAGCAAGAAGAGGCCGCCCACCAGGAGCAAAAAGTGGATGCACGTGCTGCCCCTGCTGTTGCAGCATCCCAATCCGTAAAATCTGGCACTACTCAAAGTGCCAATGCGCCGGCTGTGCCTGCATCCGCAAATACACCTTCTGTTGCCCCAGAAAAAGCTGTTGCAGTTGAAAAACCAGTCAAAGCAGAAAAAATATCTGCGCCACCTCCGGTGGATACTGAAGCAGGGCAAGTGGCAGCCCAGTTGCAGCGTTGGAATTCGGCTTGGCAGGGCAGAAAATTAAACGATTATCTCAACCTCTACTCGGCTAATTTTGTACCGGAGGGGGTGAGTCGTAGAGCGTGGCTGGAACAGCAACAGCAAAAATTTGGCTCGGCTGAGTACGTAGAAGATATAAAAATTGAAAATGTGCAAGTAGAGGTGCATGGCAGTATCGCCTCTGTCCAATTCGACCAAATCTCTACAACCCCTGCCGGAATTAAAAAAATTAGCAAAGAGTTTGGCTTTGAAAATGAGGGTGGTTTGTGGAGAATCGTGCGTGAGAGCGTTAAAACAGCTTTTGCGCCAGAAAGCCTTCCTGCTCAACCTGCTACAGCAAATCAAGAAGGTGTGATTTTGCATGAGCGTAGCGAGGCACCGCCTGAATATCCTGCCGAACCGGTTAAACCTTCGTCAGTGAAACCGGAAGCAGTAAAGCCGAACACAAATAGCAAAGAAAACACATCTAAGCCAGCTTCATCGCAACAGGCGAATGATAAAAATCAATTGCCTGAGCTTAAGACGAAAAAAGATCTGCCGTTGCCTGCTGAGGATGCGCCAGGTTATTTCGAAAAACTGCTAGAGAAAATTGGATTCTAGGAATAAAGATAAGGGTAGTAAGCATATGGTCAAGGTCGTCATCGTAGGTTGCTCTGGTCGCATGGGACAAGCGCTCATTGAAGGTGTGCTGGCAGATAATACTTTGCAATTACATGGCGCGGTTGATCGTGCTGATAGCCCAACACTTGGGCGCGATGCAGGTGAGCAATTCGGAAAGAAAACAGGCGTAGTGATTACCCATGAAGTTGGTCATGCCCTAAAAGGCGCAGATGTATTGATTGACTTTACCCGTCCTGAGCCAAGCTTGGACTATTTGTCGGCATGTGAGCAGGCAGGGGTGGCGATGGTGGTGGGTACCACAGGTTTTTCTCCAGAACAAAAACAACGAATACAACAAGCCACGCAAAATATAGGGGTGGTGTTTGCGCCTAATATGAGTGTGGGTGTCAATTTGCTAATCAATCTCGTTAAAGCCGCGGCCAAGACCCTGAGTGAGGGCTACGATATCGAAATTATCGAAGCCCATCATAGACACAAAGTGGATGCGCCATCAGGAACAGCATTGCGTCTTGGAGAAGCA
>RFPI01000047.1 GCA_009926205.1 Methylophilaceae bacterium | reverse complement strand
AGATTTGTGGAGGGTAGCGCCCCATCATTTTTACGGACTCACCCGATTACCACCGAGCGTATTGCTGATGTCAGTGCCCGCGCGGGTAAAAACAAGTTTAAATTACAGGCCTACACCCCTGAATTTGATTTGGTGAGAGCCAAACTATTTGCCAACTTAGGTTCGCCTTCACAAGCCATCAGCTACTTCCAAGAAAATATCCAACAGCAACGCTACAGCAGTTTAACTGCACAACATTATGGTTTAGCAATCGCCTATTTACGTGCCAATAATATTGCAGCAGCGCGTAAAGAAGTGTCTTGGCTGGAGACCAATCATGCAATTCACCCCTATTTTGCTTCGCTTGCCGCCCAAGTCGAGGTCGAAGCAAAAAATCCTGCGCAAGCAGAAAAGCGTTTTGTTGCGGGTCTGATGCGTTATCCTTCACACTTGGCTTTGATTATCGGCTATGGCAAGCACTTGGTGGAGTTAGGTCAATATGAAAAAGCCATACGTTTTATTTCCGAAAAACAGCCTGGCTTTCCTGATAATCCGCAACTGTATGAAATCAAGGCTAAGTCTTACGCCGCATTGAATAAAAAAATGCTGAGTTTTCAGGCGCAGGGTGAGGCCTATTTCCGTCGCTATAATGTACAAAGAGCATTCGAACAAATGGATCTGGCGGTCAAAGCAGGGGATGGCGATTTCTATGAATCTTCTGTCGAAGCACGAGCAAAGGCTTTGAAAGCCATGTTAGATGAGCCCAAAAAAGACAGTTTGTTTTGATGCATAATGGATATTCAGTGATGAGGAGTGTAATGTGCATCGAAGACAGTTTTTAACTTGGACAGGCGCGTTTATCGCGCTCGCCGCTCTGCCCATTAAAGCTTGGTCAGCGGTATGGAATACCCCTGCCTTTCAATCCAGCAAATTAGATGAAGCGATGCATTTGCTGGGGGTGGCCAAGCCCATGCCTAGCGATAAGATTGTGATGACTGCCCCCGACAAAGCCGAGAACGGTGCAGTGGTGCAGGTGCAGGTACGAAGCCACCTAGCCAATACGCAATCGATTGCGATTTTGGTGGAGAAGAATCCAACGGCATTAATAGCCCAATTCGATTTTGTTTCAGGCGTTGTCCCAGATGTGATTACTCGTATCAAGATGGCTGAAACCTCCGATGTCACAGCGGTGATTCAAGCCGATGGTCAATATTTCTTCAGCAAAAAGCTGGTTGAAGTAATGGAAAATGGGTGCGGATAATGGCTGACAATATCAAAATGCGGGCCCAACTCAAGAACGGCGTGACCGAAGTCAAAGTATTGATGTCGCACCCCATGGAAACTGGCAGACGCAAGAGTGATTTCGGTGACACTATTCCTGCCAACTTTATTCAATTGGTGACTGTCTATTTAAATCAGCAGGTGGTGATGCAAGCGCAATGGGGCACGGGCATCAGCAAGAACCCTTATTTGACTTTTTATCTGGCACAAGCCAAACAAGGTGATGTGATTAAACTTGAATGGCAAGACAACCACGGCAAACGTGGTGAGGGCGAAGTTAGCGTGAGCTAGTTTTGCTCATGGCAAGCGATACCGCTTCTGCCACGCGTATACCATCCACTGCCGCAGACAAAATGCCTCCAGCATAACCAGCTCCCTCTCCAGTAGGATAAAGGCCTTGGGTGTTGATACTTTGCAAGCTCAAATCATCGCGCTTAATTCGTATCGGGGATGAAGTGCGTGTTTCTACTCCAGTTAATACACCGTCAGCCAAATCAAAGCCCTGAATCTGTTTAGCAAATACTGGAATCGCTTCGCGCATGGCTTGAATGGCAAACTCGGGCAAAGCATCCGCTAAATTACATAACTTCACACCTGGGGTATACGATGGAGTGACTTGGCCGAGTTGGCTAGAGGGGCGGTTACTTAAAAAGTCGCCTATCAGTTGCGCTGGAGCACAATAATCTTGCCCACCCAACTCAAACGCTTTGCTCTCTAATTGGCGCTGTAACTCCATGCCCGCCAATGGGCCATCTGGATAGTCTTGCTCGGGCGAGATGCCCACCACGATACCTGCATTGGCATTACGCTCATTACGCGAGTATTGACTCATGCCATTCGTGACCACGCGGCCAGTTTCTGAAGTCGCCGCCACTACAGTACCGCCAGGGCACATACAAAAACTATAGACGCTGCGTCCATTGCTGGCGTGATGAACCAGCTTATAATCGGCTGCGCCTAACACGGGATGTTGCGCATAAGGACCATAGCGCGCGGTATTAATCAGTGATTGTGGATGCTCAATACGGAAGCCGATGGAAAACGGTTTGGCCTCGATATAAATACCACGCTGATGCAACATGGTGAAGGTATCACGTGCGCTATGACCAACCGCCAATACTAGGTGCTGCGTGGCAATCTGCTCGCCATTGGCCAATACCACTCCACGCACTTGTTGCTGCTCTAACACAATATCGGTGACATGACTTTGGAAACGAATCTCGCCGCCAAGGTCTATAATCGTTTGACGCATTTGCTCGACCATCCCCACTAGACGGAATGTGCCGATATGCGGGTGACTGACATACAAAATTTCTTCTGGCGCACCGGCTTTGACGAACTCGGTCAGCACCTTGCGTCCATAGTGCTTGGGATCTTTAATTTGGCTATATAGTTTTCCGTCAGAGAAGGTGCCTGCGCCGCCCTCACCAAATTGCACATTGGATTCAGGATCCAGCACTTTTTTGCGCCATAAGCCCCAAGTGTCTTTAGTCCGTTCGCGTACGGCTTTGCCACGCTCTAATACGATAGGACGGAAGCCCGCTTGCGCCAAAATTAATGCGGCAAAAATACCGGCAGGTCCAAAACCTATGATGACTGGGCGAGAGGCGTTTTCGCTATCGGCACGCGCGACAAATTGATACTGCATATCCGGAGCTAATTTGACGTGCGCATCCCGTTGGAATTTTTTCAGGATGGCGGCTTCGTTACGCAACTGCACATCGAGAATATAGACAAACAAAATAGCATTTTTACGACGCGCATCCACCCCACGTTTATAGATACTAAAGTCAATCAAATCGCTGGGTTGTATACCCAATTTTTTAATAATCGCAGCTTGCAGTATCTCAGGCGCATGGGTCAGGGTTTGCGCTTGTTGTAATGGAAGTTTAATTTCACTAATACGTATCATGGCGTGCTGGTCGTTTTTCAAATAGAGGGCATGGTCTAGATCAAGGCAACACTAAAGCAAGGGCACTTGAATCAGTTTGCGTAACATGGCTACGGTAATGGGCTTTTTCTCGGTCAAAGACCACTGATCGAGAGCATCCAAGGTCGCCATTAAACTGGGTAAATCACGTCGCAGATAGCGAAAGCAATAATCTACCACGTCATCTGGTAATTTCATGCCGCGCTGCTTCGCTCGTGCTTTCAGCGCCTGCGCTTTTTCCTCGTCGCTTAATGGGTGCAGTTGATAAGTGACCCCCCAAGCCAATCGACTGGCCAAGTCATCGCGCAAACCCATCTGCATGGGTGAGGCATTGCCGGCCACCAACACCAAGCTATCGTTCTCGCGTGCTTGATTGTAGGCATTAAATAAATCGATTTGTTGTTGCTCGCTAAAGTCTTGCACATCGTCGGCCATCACCAAAGATTTACCCAAGCCCTCCGCCGCATCGCGTGTGGCAGATAACAAATGCGTTTTGCCACTGCCGGGTGCGCCCCAAAGATAAATAAAGCGCTGAGTGGCTTGCGCAGTCAGACTCTGACTGATGGTATGAATAGCCTCTGCATTACTCCCGACTAGAAAATTATCTAGGCTGGGTTTAGCGGGTAATTGAATGTCGAGTAGCAGTTGTTTCATGAATCATCAAAACTGTGTTGAATAGCAGGGCTTTTTTCTCGTTTAAATGCATTTAGGTTAAAATTCAACCTATATCAAGCGCAAGTCATTGCGCCAAAGTGCATATTTTACCTGTTATTTGTTTTTATCTTGTAGAAAGCGAGCAAGCTTTGAGTTCCGAACAGCATTCCAAGGCAAATCCACCTTCCATTTCCTACCGAGACGCCGGCGTCGATATTGAGGCTGGTGATGCCTTAGTCGAGCAAATCAAGCCGTTTGCCAAGCGCACTATGCGCCCAGAAGTGATGGGGGGCATAGGCGGTTTTGGATCTTTATTTGCCATGCCTAGCAAGTATAAGCAGCCAATTTTAGTCTCGGGTACGGATGGTGTTGGTACCAAGCTGAAATTGGCCTTTGAATTGAACAAGCATGATACGGTCGGCATAGACTTGGTGGCTATGAGTGTCAACGATATCTTGGTGCAAGGCGCAGAACCGCTATTCTTCTTGGACTATTTCGCCTGCGGTAAATTAGAAGTGGGTGTGGCCGCGCAAGTGATTAAAGGCATTGCGCAAGGCTGTGAGCAAGCCGGTTGTGCGTTGGTAGGCGGTGAAACGGCAGAAATGCCTGGTATGTATCCAGCAGGTGAGTACGATTTAGCAGGGTTTGCCGTGGGTTGTGTGGAAAAAACAGCCATTATTGATGGCACACAAATCCAAGCGGGTGACGTGCTGTTGGGCTTGGCCTCGAGTGGTGCGCATTCCAATGGCTATTCCCTGGTTCGTAAACTGATCAGCATGTCTGGAATAGAAATGGATGCGGATTTCCATGGTCGTCCATTTAAAGATGTGGTGATGGCGCCTACACGTATTTATGTCAAACCCATCCTGCAATTATTAGAAAAAATCAACATCAAAGGCATGGCCCATATTACCGGTGGTGGTATCACCGAAAATGTACCCCGTGTGCTGCCAGCTGGTTTGACCGCAGAAGTGCAGGCAAGCAGCTGGGAAATGCCGCCACTTTTCCAGTGGATGCAACAAGTGGGCAATATTGCCGCGGATGAAATGTATCGCACATTCAATTGCGGCATCGGCATGGTGTTGATCGTGTCAGCTGAAGACGCAGATGTGGCTGCAAAATTCTTACGCGAGCAAGGCGAAACCGTCTGGCAAATTGGCAAGATGCGCGCACAAGGTGTGGGTGAGGCGCCTACCGTCGTGGTCTGATGATGAACATTCGTTACGCACTGCTGTTTTTATTGATTTTGGCATTGCCGAGTGATGCAGCGCCAAAATCGGTGACCTTGACCTATCAGCTATTTCGTAACGACAAACCCTTAGGACAGGTGACAGAAACCTATCAACAACAGGGAAACCAATACAAAATTGTCAGCGTGACGGAGGGGGCTGGTTTGATGGCACTAGCCGGCAAGCGTGTATTGATTAGTCAGGGTTTGGTGACTGCTGATGGTTTGCAACCTGTACGTTTCGAAATGCGTCAAGGAGACAATGAACGCAAATCGGTGACCTCGGATTTTGATTGGGCCAATGGTGAAATCACCATAAGAGTAAAGGGCAATGTATATACGCAAAGTTTGCCTAAAGGTACTTTGGATCTCGCCAGTTATCCCTACCAATGGATGTTTAGCCCACCCAACTCTGAAGACATTTCCGTACTGCTGAATAATGGCAAAAAGCTGCGTGAATATCGATATCGTATGGTCGAGCAGGACGTCATCCTGCTATTGAATAATCAGTCTTATCAAACCGTGACATTGACCAATGCGGGACTGACTGACTCGGCAGAAGAGAAAATTATTAGCCTGTCGCGTCAACATGGGTATCTGCCAGTACGTATTCTGATTCGTGATGAAAATGGCTCAGTGACTGAGCAGGTGATTAGCAATATTCGTATCGAGTATTAGGGCAAGCAAGCCAAACTTATGATAGCGAGAAGTAAATGAATGCGACGCCTCAGGAGAATTTACTCAAGCGTTTATATCGCTTTCGCTGGCTGATTGCATTCTCTATTTCATTATTGCTACATCTGGCTTTGCTTGGCAGTGCGCGTTTAGAGTGGCCGGACATGTCAAATAGCCCCGTCATCCTAGAGGCAGAGTTGACCCCATTACCCAAACCCGTACCACCGCACCCGCCGCCTGCAAAACCTGCTGCGTCGCCTAAGCCTCAAGCTGCCGCCCCGCGTGCTGCACCATCAACGCCCGAGACCAATGCGCTGGCAAGTCCCTCGGCCGCTGTCAGAGCAGCCCCTGAGCCTTTGCCGTTTGAGTCAGGCGTAGACCTTGATCAAAGCTATCAATTCGAGCCGAGTGCGGTATTGCCTGCCCCCAAATGGGTAGAAACTGAATATGAAGTAAAACGAACTGGATTTGGTTCTGGACGGGCGCGTTACCGCTACCAAAATGATAATGGCAATTATCTGATTCAGAGTGAGATGGAGGCCAGCGGTTTAGCTACTTTGGCTTTTTCAGGAAAACGTATAGAAAAAAGTATGGGCACGATTACCCCGCAGGGATTAAAGCCTAGCCAATATCGCTATGAAATAAGTAATAAACAAGAGAGATTCTTGCAGGCTGATTTTGATTGGAACGCAGGTCGCATTTTTCTCAAAAACAGTAAAGAGGAAAATAGTTTTGCTTTAGAAAACGGCACATTGGACGTGCTGAGTTTTTTATATCAATTTATGTTTGTTGGGCCACTAGACGAGATGCATTACACCATTACCAATGCACGGACCGTCAGGCAGTATGAGTATCACTTTATCGCAGAGGAAAAATTGAGCAGCAAGCTGGGTGAATTGAATACCATCCATATCGCCAAAAGCTCAGGAGATCCGGACGAAAAAACAGAGGTATGGTTAGCAAGTGACTATCGCTATATTCCCGTAAAAATTATCAAAATCGCAAAGGACGGTACAGGATTCGAGTTTCTAGTCACACGAATCAACGCCGATTTTAATCATGAGCATCAACCCTAATTTATTTCGTTTAGCCTGCGTCGCCTTGGCCGATGTGATGCAAAAATCTGGCCCTGCAGATGCCAAGCTCAGTGCTTTTTTCCGCGAGCATAGAGAGCTTGGTAATAAAGAAAGAGCCTTTGTGGCTGAGTCAGTGTATGGCGTGATTCGTCGCTTATCATTACTCACATATTTAGCCGATGGTCAGGATGCTCGACGCTTGCTGATTGCTTGGTTATTACGTATTCAAGGCTCCAGTGTGCGAGACTTGGCCGATACATTAAACAAAGAACAACAAGCGTGGGCACAAGAAATTAAAGCCAAAAGCACGGACAATCTGAGCCCAGAAATTCAAGCCGATTTACCCTTGTGGTTATGGCAAAAACTGAGCCAGCAATACCCAGAAAAAGAAGCGCTTACTATCGCCAGAAGTATGCATCAGAGCGCTTTTCTAGATTTGCGTGTGAATACTATCAAGAGCGACCGTGAGCGTGTGCTAGCCCGTTTACAGAGTGAGGGGGCACAGGTACAGGTGACGCCTTATTCGCCCGTTGGTTTACGTTTAAATCAGCGTTGGTCTATCCACAAACACCCATTATTTGTGCAAGGCGAAATCGAAGTACAAGATGAGGGCAGTCAATTACTCAGCTATATCTTAGCGCCCAAACGTGGCGAAATGGTGGCGGATTTTTGCGCGGGTGCAGGCGGCAAAAGTTTAGCGATAGGGGCTTTGATGAAAAATACGGGGCGTATTTATGCCTTCGATATTGCCGAAAAGCGCTTGCAAAATTTATCTGCACGTTTGAAACGTTCCGGCTTATCTAATTTGCACAGCCAACTACTGAGCAGTGAGCAAGACAGCAAATTGAAACGACTGCACGGTAAATTCGATAAAGTATTAGTCGATGCTCCATGTAGTGGTTTGGGGACCTTGCGTCGCAATCCAGATTTAAAGTGGCGACAACAGCCCAGTGATATCGAAGAGCTGAATCAAAAGCAGATGAGCATCTTGAATAGCGCTGCCAAATTAGTAAAAGCAGGTGGGCGTTTGGTGTATGCTACTTGCAGTATCTTGCAACAAGAAAACGAAGATATTGTGCAGGCTTTTCTTGCCCAGCATGAGGACTTTAGCTTGCTGCCTGTACAAGAAATATTACAACAGCAACAAATCAATTTAGAGATGTCAGATTACTTTAAGTTATTGCCACATCTGCATCAAACCGACGGTTTCTTTGCCGCCATTTTGCAAAAAAAATAACACACGTTTAAAAATTCTTCATAGCGGGAGCAATCTATGTCAACGATGAAAGTTAGCAAGTGGAGCATTAATACACAGATACTTTTGGGGGCTGTATTGGGCATCTTGGCTGGCGCTTATGCCCATCATCTTGGCCAACAAAGCAGCCTAGTGCAAAACGGTGTTTACCTCGCCAGCATGGTGGGCGGCGTGTTTATCGATTTACTCAAAATGCTGTTAGTGCCTTTGGTGTTCTGCTCGATTACCGTCGGGATCGCCAATTTGAGTCAGCACCAACAAGCACAACGGGTTTGGCAATCGACGCTGATTTTCTTTTTTGCCACTATGGCCATCGCCATCGTGATTGGTATGACAGGCATGCATCTATTCAAACCGGGAGCTGGACTCAGCACCGCCATGTTTAGTGACGCAATGCAACAATTCAATGCCAATCGCATGAGCGTCAGTGAGTTTATTACCAGCTTTTTGCATCAATTATTTATCAATCCTTTCGCAGCTTTGGCACAAGGCCATGTCCTAGCCATCGTGATTTTTTCTTTGTTTTTTGGGATTGCGCTGGTGCTGGGTGGCGAGCGTTATCAATCACTCAGAACGGTGATGCAAGAGGGCTTAGAAATCGTCATGCGTATGGTGTCCTGGGTCATGCATTTAGCCCCCTTGGGCATCGCCGCTTTGTTATTTAAATTATTGGCACAACAAGATTTGACGGTGTTATCGGTATTGGGCAATTTTGTAGTCTTGGTGATGGCCATGACTTTGTTGCATGGTGTGGTGGTATTGCCGGCGATTTTATATTTGTTCACGGGCAAACATGCGCTGTGGTTTTGGCAAGGTGCGCGTGAGGCTTTAGTCACCGCCTTTGCCACCAGTTCCAGCGCTGCAACTTTGCCGGTGACCTTACGTTGCACCACGCAACACTTGCATGTCAAACCAGAAATTGCCGGCTTTGTGGTGCCTTTGGGGGCGACAGTGAATATGGATGGCACTGCCTTATATGAGGCAGCGGCAGCTCTGTTTATCGCCAATTTGATGGGCTTAGATTTGAGCTTTACTCAACAATTGATTGTATTCTTGGTCTCTATGATTGCCGCGATAGGCGCACCCGGACTACCAAGCGCGGGCATGGTCACCATGGTGATGGTATTGCAATCGGTCGGTTTGCCAGCCGAGGCTATTGCGATTTTATTGCCAGTGGATAGATTACTCGACACCTTGCGGACCACCGTGAATGTAGAGGGCGATATGGTGGGTAGTTTAGTGGTACAAAAACTGACGAGTCAGCGCTGAGCAAATTATTTGCCCAGCCATTTTTTGCGCAGTTGCATAAAGCCTTGTTTGCGTGCCGCCCAATCGCTGTTTTCCCAGCGGGTTTGCGCGTTCATGGCTAAAGAATAAGCCGCAGGCACAACCACCAAGGTCAGCAAAGTAGAAGAAATCATACCGCCAATAATCGCCACCGAAAGTGGTTTGTTCGATTCACTACCGGCACCAAATCCTAGGGCAGCTGGCAACAAGGCCAAGATAATCGTCAGCGATGTCATCACCACCGGACGCATACGGATAGGACAAGCTTGCATCAAGGCATCTTGTACTGATGCACCTTGGAGGCGTATCTGATTGGTTAAATCGACCAGCAGAATAGAATTCTTGGCCACCAGTCCAATCAGCAGTACCAGACCGATCATGGAATAAATATTCAAGGTATCGCCAAACAAGGGGAGTGCCAGTAATCCTCCGATAATCGCTAAAGGCTGGGCCAACATAATAATCAGTGGTTGTAAGAATGAATTAAATTGACTCGCCAATACCATGTACAACAGTATCATCGCCAACATAAATACAAACTTGATATTTTTAAACGTCTTGCCAAACTCTTCCGCTTGTCCAGAGAATTTCAGTTTGTATTCCGCTGGCATGATTTCGGTGGCGGTTTGCTTCACGACATTCACCGCATCACCTAATGGCATGCCGGGGTTGATATAAAAGTTGGCAGCGTATTGCAAGTCTAAGCGTCCAATCACTGCAGGACCCAAACCTGTTTTGCTTTGCACCAAAGTATCCAAACGTACGAGGTTGCCGTTGTTGCCTCGCAGATAAATCTTACTCAAGTCATATGCTTGTTTTAACTCACCCTCTTCAGCTTTTAAGCGCACTTTATAGCGTTGACCATCACCCGGCACATCGTTATAACTAGATACATCCAAGCCACCAGCATAGACGCTAATCGCACTGGCAATATCGGTGGCAGAAATCCCCAAGCTACTGGCTTTGTCTCGATCAATCAGCAGCTCTACTTGGGGTAAATCCAGTTGCAAGTCCAAATCGACTTTACCCATATTAGGCACTGTGCTCAGACTGTCTTGCACCTTTTTAGCGACGATAGCTAACTCGTCCAAGTTGAAGCTGGTGATATTAAATTGTAATTTTTCTGAACGTTGTC
>RFPI01000046.1 GCA_009926205.1 Methylophilaceae bacterium | reverse complement strand
TTCACACATCAAAGATTTAGATTTAAGCCAATCAAACATTGAGATCTCCCCTACAGAAAAAACCAATTGATTGCATCAAATTTATGCCACCAGGAGCTAAGAAGTCGCACAACTTGATTGATATATTTCGCTCAAATTGCGGGCTTAGCAATCAAATAATGATCGAATTATCAGACAGTTAAAATAATTTTTTTGGTATTGCATTTTGGCAAAAATAGCACTTATTTTTTATTAGTTTTGCTGCTTTTAACATTAAGTATTATTAAGCGCGGTTAATTATTCAGTATTCATTTTTTCTGTAGCGCTTCGATTGAGAATAAAACTTAGCTTTCATCAATCGGGTTATTGCGAAAATTGTACTCCTAATTGATACGGTGTGTATAAAAGAACTGACTCACAATGCGTTGTTTGGTGTGATGTTGAATTTTTAAAAATACTTAATCCATCAATCTACTAGAAGGTCAGCCAGTCGTTGCGCCACATTGACTTCGCTGACTCCCTGTAAGCCTTTCCAAGCAGGGATTCCGTTGACTTCAAGTACATAATACTGACCTGACTTTGCCTGAATGATATCGACACCGCAATAGTCGATATCAAGTGCTTTGGATGCGGCTTCTGCAAGCGCAATAACCTCTGGTTGATAACAAGGCTCACATCGCGCTCCTAGTGCAACATTGTTTACCCACTGCATACCATGTCGCGTCATTGCTGCAATTGCCTTATGGGCGACGACAAATACGCGGTAATCATGCCACTCTCCTTCGCCACTATTGATATAGCGTTGCAGATAAAATAATCCATCGACATAGCTATCCATAGGTAATGGCATCGCATCACCTTTTTCAATTTTTCTTACGCCATTTCCTTGCGAGCCAAACAAGGGTTTTATGACGATAGCGTTGCCCTGCTGTAGCTCATTTACAATGATGTGATGGGCTTGTTGACGTGACTCCAGCACCCAAGTTGCAGGTGTTGGAATACCTGCTTGGTGCAATAAAAAACTGGTCATGGCTTTGTCTACTGTACGCTCAATTGCACGACCGCTATTGACGACTTGCACGCCCATCATTTGCATCATATGTAATATATCGAGACGCGCGATAACTTGTTGCAATGTGCCACCCGGCACCCCTCGCACAAATGCTTTCTTGGGTTGTTGTGACATTCCTGGAATATGGATTTTTGCTTGTGTGCCGGACAGATCTATTGTGCAATCTTTTAGAGACACAAAAACTGTTTGAATATTGTGTTGCGCTAATGCGCTTGTAAGCTTCGTCCCATGCCAACCCGGATCATCAGTAAATATTGGGATGATTTGCATGAGTGCTATGCGGATTGACCAAAAGACAGATTAATCAAATCAATATCTAGGTGACCTGCATGGAATGTATTGCCTGATTCAAGCGCCGTCACACTGACTTGCGCTGGACTAAAGAGCATTGGGTCTATCTGATAGAAGTCCATATTGATACGCTTAAATACTTGCGCAAAAGGTAGTCCATAATCTTTAGAGGCGCTGCTAGGTAATTGTTTAGCCAATTGCTCTGCAGCTTGATCGCTGCCTTTGACAAATAGATGCACCTGCCCACCAAACAATATCGCATCGTTGGTTCTTCCCATCCCTGTCAAAAAGTCTGGCGATGGAGGTGGCAATGGCGCAGAAGCCAAGCCATCAACGACATGCTCGAGGGGAAAGTGTAAGGTATGAATTTTATGTAGCGCCACTTCCAACACACGTGCCACAATCTGTACAGTTCCGGCAAGGCTGCGAGTCGGAGTCAAAATAAAGGTTAATTGTTTTGCTGATAAAGCCGTATCGCGCGCCACTTTGGCAATAATTTCTGCAGGTGGTGTTTTATCACTTTCTAAAATCAAACAAGTGCTTTGCGCTTGATCACAATATTGCAAATCAGCAAACAACGGTTCCTTTTGCGCAATGGCACGCGCAGGTCCTGAGCCCAAAGAAAAGAATTTTTCATGCGCCAAACTCCATCCTGCATATTGACTACCAAGGCATGCCAATACAGGATGACGTGAGCCCACCGTGACGCTAAATGGCCAACGTGGGAACTGGGATTGTCTTTGAATGCTGACTTGCCCCAAGCCACCCATACATATTTCTGCGATTCTGCGCCCCGCCTCCAAACCACCTTCCGCCTCTATACCAGCATCAATGATGGTGGCTCCCTCTTGCGTTTGACTCACGCCCAAACGCAAGCTTTCTGCTTGAGCAATCAGCTCATCGAGCAAAGGTTTGCTTAATGCGTTGACACTGATAGGCACAGACGTTGTTGCCATGAACTCTCCCAATTGCATGATTGATGGATTAATTTTTGCTGGATTGTAATTTAATTAGCCATTCTGACAAACTTTGTACGCGCTGTTCAAGTAAGTTCATGACTTGCTCAGCCGAATCCGCCTCAGTGCTTAGACTACAGATAGGCTGATATTGAGCTATGGTGGCTGTATTGGGAATATCTGAAATCCAATCAGGTACTAAATGCTCATTATTTTTAAGTGAGGACAAGTTGGCTAAGTACATATCTCGTTCTGCATAAATAATTTTTTTAGCTCGGATTGCCAAAGACTGATCATTCTCTTTTGCACCTGAGACGTCTGCTGCGATACTTTCTGAATCATTCTTTTGATTAACAATCTGCTCAGCTGGCTTTGCTTGACAGGCTATCAGATGTAAGTCCATCAAGGCTGGCAGGGTTTGATACAAATCCATACTGGCGCTCAATCTCGGATTTAACTCCAAACAGAATACTCGCCCCTCGCTGACGATGACATCCAAACTATTGAGTCCGCGTAATTGGTAATGTTGTGTCAGCGTTTCTGCCATGTGCAGAATTTGTGCTTGAATAGAAGTTGCAATACTTACAGGCCCGAGCATCGTACTTGCCGCCATGGGGCAATGCGGCAATTGTGCTGGCCATTGCTGATGAATCCCTATGCACTCGCAGCCCTGCGCATCAGCCACAAATAGCATGCCAAAACAGTCCCCGACAATCTCGCGTTGGTAGTATTCATAGTCACTCAATGGAGTATCTGGACCCGCATAATGAATATGAGTGCCACCACTTCCATTGCATTGTTTTATCAATACTCGGGCATCACCATCCTGAGTCAAAGGAATTAAGCTGGTTTGTGGATGAGCAATATTCAATGCATGCAAATCCTGGAAGAACTCATAGGATTTGACCCTTGCCACCACCTCAGGCGCATTACCTATTAACGGCAATATGCTAGAAATCGATAGCAACAAATCAGGCTGTGCCTCAACTCCACTGCCGTAAAGCAATCCCTGAATATTCAACGGAGAATTATTTTTTGCAGGGTCCTCATATTGAGCAGGATTAGCCAGCAAGTTTTGTAGCGTATGCATCACGACATCCGCATCAAATCCATTTTTGTTATATGGCAACTTGATGGTCATGGATGCCAATTGTTGCGTGTCTGAATCGGCAAAAGCGTCCAAGGCTATGGCATGGTAACCAGCTTGAACGAGCGCTTGCACATATGCACGCGCCGAATACGAGAGGACAATAAATGTTGCGTTAGCGCTCACAGGTCCATCGCAAACTTAGAGTTTGACGATGCCACGCGCCATATCAAAGGCGGACATAAAGTCTGAATAGTGCTTCTTTTCGTCTTCCAACATCGTTTTAAGCATTTGATGTTGGGTTTTGTATTTCACATTACCGATGGCCAAAGCGCCCAAACCCAAGATCTTTAAACCAGCTATCTGCTTACCATCCATAGTCGCATCGACACCTTCAGCGCCAGCAGGCGGAACCGCATTCACATCGGCCACTAAGCGCAAATGAGGGTTAGCTGTTAACAATGCCTGACTCAACACTTGCACCCCAGCGGCGGCGGTACAGAGTGCCACATCGGTCTGCGCCAATACCTGCTGTTTGGCTTGTTCATTCGTCCCATCCAATACTTGTATCGATACACCATAACGATGTTGATACAAAGCTGCCTTAGCCTCAACATCAGCGACTGAACGGTGTGCCACCATATTCACTTTTGCGCCACTTTTAGCCGCGATAAGCGCGCTACACGCACCCACTGGGCCTGTGGCACCAAATATACTAATACGTTGATCGGCTAGCTTTTCCGAAAAGTGCTGTTGCAGATGATGCTCTACCTTAGCCACCATGGCTGCAGCTGTGGTAAAGGCGCCTGAAGGGTCAGCAAATACGGACACTTCAAAAGGCGGCACCATGGATTGTTTAGCGCTGTGCAACATATCCATGGCGAGATCAATATCGCGCCCACCGATAAAAATTGCTTCACGTTTTACACCGCTCGGGCCACGTGAAAAGATCGCATCTTGAACCAAGCCCATCACTTCATTGAGAGTCACCTGGGTATACGGCATCACCTTATCAAAACCAGCGTCATAAGCCATATTAACGTCAAATGGACTGGGATTTTTTGCCGCAGTAAGTAAATGCAAAATACTGACTTTTTCCATACTAAACTCCAATTTCTATCATCTGTGCAGGCTGATTATCCGCTTGGGTAATGGACCATTGCAAATCAGAACCGGCAAACTGTTGTTGACCAAGGGTTTGCAGTCGCTGCGCAGTATTCATATCTGGCAAGATAGCAAAGCCAGTTGGCCCCCAAGAGCTTTGTCCAAAACAAACCACACCTTGCTGTTGCAACATGGTCAGGGCCTCACGCATTTGCGGACTGGCATAGCGATGACCGCCTTGGGCGGGGGCAAAATAGTCCCCACATGCAGCTTGTAACTGCTGAATTGCCAAACCAAATTGCTCTAGATTTTTCTCTTGCAAAGCTGGCATAGCCCGCATCAATAACTCCCGACAAAGAGTTTGCGCAACAGATTCAGAAAATGGCGGCAAAGCTTGAAAAGCTTGTGTCTCTGTTTGCCCATGTACCCCCAAAAAGCCGGGCTGACTAATTAAAAGAATTGGCCAATCAGGAAAATGCATACGGCTAATGACCGGCGGCACAAGCGTTCCGTCTGCACGACCACCGTCGACGATTAAACCGCCCAGCTCAAAGGTGCCAAGCCCAATTCCAGAGCGGGTCGCGCGCTGAGTTAATTGTGCAATCTGGGCCAAAGATAATTTCAAATTGAATAGTCGATTGAGTGCAGCACCTATCGCTAGAGCCAACTGCGTACCTGAACCTAAACCAGCATGCGCAGGAATGGCCTGCTCAACCTGAATCTCGGCCACCTGATTGGCGTTTGAATGCGAGGTATTGGCCATCAAGGTTTGAGCTATTTGCATTGCGCGTTGACTATCTTCCCCTTGCGCTTGCCATTGCTCTGCGCGGCGCACAGAAACTTGCAATTGTGGTGATTGAATGGATAAGCCTATGCTGCCAAAACGTCTACCCAAGCCCCCATGCATATCAAAAAAGCCCATATGCAAGCGTGCAGATGACATCACCCTGACCGCATTTAACTGGCCATGGGACGATGTATCAAGCATTTGAGTGGTGGCAGGCGCGTTCACAATAGATGCAAAACCGTGACTAAAAGCAGTATTTTACCTTGTTCAAGGCGCTCACATCAGCCCTGATCTTCCCATCACCACAAACAAAATTCGCTAGTCAGTCGTCACGAAGGTAAAAGCAAGTATCGCCAAAGGTCGCGCCGATGATTAAAATATTGCCTTTCGTGTTTTTAATTTCACAGGGCAGTCATACATGAGTAATCAGCAAGAGGATTTAGCGTTGACCTGCCCTGCATGTGGTCTGCTTTGCGATGATATTCGGATTAAGCAACAAGATGGCCATCTAGATGTCGAGGCACAAGGGTGCGCGCTAGCGCAATCTTTCTTTCAACAGTCTGTTCCAAGTGCGCACGCCAAAATCCAAGGCAAAAATGTGAGTTTAGCGCAAGCCGTGCAGGCTGCTAGTGATTTACTATACAACAGCAAACAAAGCCTATTCTGCGGGCTTGGCACTGATGTGAGTGGTATGCGCGCGCTATTGACGCTGGTTAATCAAACCGGTGCATATTTAGATCATATGAACAGCTCCGCTGGCTTACGAAATATTCAAGTATTGCAACAGCATGGCTGGCAAACCACCACGTTGACCGAGGTAAAACAGCGTGCTGACGTGATTTTAATCATAGGTAGCCATATTGTTGGCCAACACCCACGCTTTTTCCAACGTATTCTTTGGCAAGGGGATGCTCTATTTGGAGAACGCTTACCTGAGCGAGAAATTATTGTGTTGGGCCCAGCCGATTTGGATATTTCTGTCGCCACATCACCCACTGGTAAAGCAGCACAGCATATCGTCTGTGAAAACGCTCAACTTCCTGAAGTGTTGGCAAGTCTGCATGCGCTGGCATTAGGCAAGACTATCCATGCCGAACAGATAGCGCATATTCCTACTCAAACCTTGCAGCAGTTAGTGGATGTTCTCCGAGCTGCTAAATATAGTGTGTTGACATGGCTAGCGAAAGAGCTGGATTTTCCTCATGCAGAGTTATGCATACAACAAATTACGCAAACCGTGCGCGCGCTCAATCAGCATACTCGCAGTAGTGCTTTACCACTTGGCGGCAGCGATGGCGATTACAGTGTTTATCAGGTCAATACTTGGACCACAGGCTTCCCGATACGAAATCGCTTTTATCAAGGCAATGCTGAATATGATCCTTTCCATTTCAGCGCTGAGCGATTGCAAGATCAAAGCGACGTTCGCGTTTGGATTAGTTGCTTTCAGCCCAAACCGCCCCCAACAAGTGAAGGGAAAACCATCATCATCGGTCACCCCGCTTTACAGGACTGTTCCTGTGATGTGTTTATTCCGGTAAGAATCCCCGGGTTACAACAATCAGGCACTCTATTCCGCGTCGATAGCTCGGTGAGTTTGCCAATACAAGCTGTGATGGCGTCCGAATTGAACAGCTTGCAAGAAGTCCTGCGCCAAATCGAGGAGGCCTACCATGCTCATTAAGCTGCAAGGTGGTCGCGTATATGACCCGGCACAGGGTTGGGACGGCAAGATCACTGACATATATGTGCGCGATGGGCGTATCGTCGCAACGCCAAATGCAAATGAACGCATAGATCAAACTTACGATTTGCAAGGCAAAGTGGTGATGGCGGGCGCAATCGATATGCATAGTCATATTGGCGGTGGCAAAGTCAATATTGCACGTATGTTGCTGCCCGAGGACCATAGCGCGCGTTTGAATGAACATGTCTGTCACGCAGGTTGCGGTCACCTCGCCCCCTCCGCCCTTGCAACTGGCTTCCGCTATGCAGAGATGGGCTATACCGCTGCTTTTGAGCCGGCTATTGCGCCGGTCAATGCACGTCAATCCCATCTTGAGATGCTGGACACCCCTATCATCGATAAAGGGGGCTATGCCATGTTGGGCAGCGATGATTACTTTTTGCGTATGCTGGCAGCCAAGCGTGATCAAAAAGCGATTAATGATTATGTCGCATGGATATTACATGCCACTCAAGCCATCGGGATTAAAGTGGTGAATCCGGGTGGCATCAGTGCATTTAAATTTAATCAACGCGCATTAGATTTAGATGAACAACATGACTACTACCAAACCTCTCCTCGCCAAGTGCTATTGGCTCTCTCACGCGCTGTTCATGAATTAGGCATTCCACATCCATTGCATGTGCATGGGAATAACTTGGGCGTACCAGGCAATGTAGAAACCACCCTAAAAACCATGGGGGCTAGCGAGGGCTATCCGCTCCATTTGACCCATATTCAGTTTCATAGCTACGGTAATGAAGGTGATCGTAAATTTTCTTCTGGCGCAGCAAGAATTGCTGAGGCATTAAATAACAGTCCGCATATCACTGCCGATGTGGGACAGATTCTTTTTAATCAGACCGTCACCGCGTCTGGCGACACGATGCGACAATTTGCCAATGCCGATTTAGCCAGCCCCAACAAATCCGTATTAATGGATATCGAATGTGACTCGGGCTGTGGCGTAGTCCCATTTAAGTACCGCGATAAAAACTTTGTGAACGCCTTGCAATGGTCTATCGGACTGGAGATATTCTTATTATGTGATGATCCATGGCGTGTTTTCCTCACCACAGACCATCCGAATGGCGCGCCATTTACCAGCTATCCGCATCTCATTCGACTGCTGATGGATAAGAGTTTCCGCAATGATATGTTCAGCAAATTAAATTTAGATGCACAAAGCATGAGCACATTGAATAGCATAGACAGAGAGTATAGCTTGTATGAAATCGCCATTATGACGCGCGCTGGTGCGGCAAAACTGGTGGGCTTGCATGACAGAGGCCATCTAAAAGTAGGCGCCGCGGCGGATATCACTGTCTACACAGAACAAGCCGATAAAGAAAAAATGTTCGCCAAACCTGATTATGTTTTCAAGGATGGCACGCTGGTGGTCCGCCATGGCGAAGTGGTCAACATTACATGGGGCAAAACACATACCGTCAAACCCGATTTTGATCAGTCTATCGAGCGTGAATTACGCGATTATTTTGCGCGCTACCACACCATGCAAATGGGCAACTTTAAAGTCAGCGCTGATGAAATTGCTGACGATGGTCGAGGTGGCATTATTGAACAAGCCTGTATCCCAAACCGAGAGGATAAAGCGTGATTATTAACGGCATACACATAGACGATACCTTTGCCGAAGCATTTAATATGCGCGCCACGCGGGTGATTATTACCGCACAGAATCACAAGTGGGCATACCATGCAGCACAGGCTATGACGGGCTTTGCCACATCCGTGATTGGCTGTGGTGTAGAGGCTGGCATAGAACGCGAGTTATCTAGCAATGAGACTCCTGATGGTAGACCTGGCATTGCGGTTCTGATGTTCGCCATGGGTAGCTCAGTACTGATGAAACAGCTAGAAAATCGTATGGGGCAAACGATACTGACCTGCCCGACCAGTGCTGCGTTTTCTGGACTCGAGAGTGATGAAAAAATTAATCTGGGTAAACACTTAAGATTCTTTGGTGACGGCTTTCAAACCTCCAAACTCATAGCGGGCAAACGCTATTGGCGCGTTCCCGTCATGGATGGAGAGTTTATTACCGAAGAAACAACCGGGATGGTACGCGCTATCGGGGGTGGTAATTTTCTGGTGCTCGCCCGCTCACAAGCACAAGCGCTGAACGCCTGCGAGGCTGCTATTGAAGCAATGAAAAAAGTCCCCAATGTCATCATGCCATTTCCTGGCGGAGTCGTTCGATCTGGCTCAAAAGTCGGCTCTAAATACAAATCTATGTTTGCGTCCACCAATGACGCTTTCTGCCCTACATTGAAGGGCATGACCAAAAGTGAATTAGATACGGATATTGAATCCGTGATGGAAATCGTGATTGATGGCTTGACCGAAATTGATATCCGCAAAGCCACCTATGCTGGTATTCATGCTATTACCCAACTTGGTGAAGAAAGCGGGGTTAAGCGTATCTCAGCAGGTAACTATGGTGGCAAATTGGGGCAATTCCAATTTCATCTGCGTGACATCATGGCGGATGCCAGTCTCAAGGAAGTATCATGAGTAAACTAAGCTTTAGCCTCAAAATAAAACTCGCCCATCGCTTAAATCTGGGCCAACTAACGCCCGATCAACTTCAAGGCAAAACCATAGCTTCCATTCGCGAAATCTCACTGCCTTATGGCATGACGAAATTGCGTGTCGGCGATGCTTTCGATATCGAAGGAAATGACACGCAGCATATTGCCTTTGTGAATAGCAGTGTTTTGATGGATGCGATTGGCCAAGGGATGCAACACGGAAAAATCGAGGTGCATGGCGATGTTGGCCACTATCTTGGTTTAAATATGCGCGGTGAGATTGAGCTGTTTGGCAATGCAGGTAACTTTGTCGCATGCCAAATGCAATCTGGCTTGATTCGAATACATGGAAATGTGGGTGATTTTGCTGGTGGTGCCTTGATAGGTAATCGGCGAGGGATGCGCGGTGGCATGCTGATTATCAATGGCAATGCCGGAGATCGTTTAGGCGACCAAATGCGTCGTGGCACCATCTTGGTGGATGGCAATGTCGGGGATTATTGTGCTGCAAATATGGTGGCAGGTACGATAGGCATTGCAGGCAAGATTGGAGCGTACTGTGGCTATGCCATGCGTCACGGCACCATATTAATTGCAAATTCAACAGCAACAACCAACGCTTTCCACCCGACCATGGTGGATGTCGGTCATCACCATTTAGCATTCCTAAGATTGTTATTTAACGCATGGCGGGACCTGCCAAGTCATTTTTCTAAACTAACGAGCATCCGCGCACATCGTTGGATGGGGGATATAGCCAGTGATGGCAAGGGCGAAATATTAATTTTGCAAAACTAGTTTTCTCTCGCTCCGGCCTCTCATCCGATAGCAAGCATATTTGACAACACATCCAGTTTTGCCGTCTTAATCAGCAGAATTTTGGGCAAAAAAAAGCCACTCCGAAAAGAGTGGCTTTTTCGTTTGACGCCCTTATCCTGCTAACACCACATTTCCATCCACTAAGCTCTGCAGTAACGTATTCGATGTGATAAGGTTGGATTGTGTCCAAGAATTATCCAATTTGAAATACGTTAGACCTCTGAGGTTTTCATCGACTAGAGGATTGGGATTATAGGGCAACCAAGAGAAATGAGCTGAGCCGTCCGCTGATTCAGCATTGATTAACATCTGTCCATTTTCAGCAAAATGCGTCCAGCTAGAGATATTGTTCGCTTTGGCATTGTTATCCATATAGAACAAATCATCCGTACCAAAGTTTTGGATCAATACATTGGAATTCTTCACTTCCACATTGCTGTTGGCGGACGTACTCGCTACTGGATTGTAATCCGTCCAAATAAAGGCCAACTTGCCAGTATTTGCATTGATGGACGCACTTGTTTCAGGCTGAACTGAACCTCGCCCTTCCAAGTCTACCCAATGGTATGAATCAACC
>RFPI01000045.1 GCA_009926205.1 Methylophilaceae bacterium | reverse complement strand
ATCACCACGGCGAATGTAGTCAAGATGACTTTCCAACGATGCTGCAAGCTATATTCTAATAAGCGATGGTAATGCTGATCGAGGCGATCTAACCAAGCTGAAATCCGATAGTAAATTTGTTTGTGTTGTTGCGTGACATCCAAATAGCGAGAGCACAACATCGGGGTCAGCGTGAGCGAAACGAATAGCGAAGTTAAAACCCCAAAGGTCACCACCACGCCGAAGGATTTAAAGAACATACCCAAAATCCCATCCATAAAGATGACCGGCGCAAAAATACATACCAAGGAAAGCGAGGCGGCTATCACCGCAAAAGTTACTTCTGCCGAGCCATTAATCGCAGCAGAGATGGGATTTTTATCGATATGCTCGCGATGTCGATAAATGTTTTCCAGCACCACAATCGCATCATCGACGACGACCCCAATCAACAACAGCAAAGCCAGCAATGTCATCGAGTTGAAGGTATAGCCAGCGAAATACATCACTGCAATTGCGCCCAACAACGAGACTGGGATGGCGGTAGCGATAATTAAAGTGGATCGTAACGAGCGTAAGAAT
This sequence comes from Methylophilaceae bacterium, assembly GCA_009926205.1. Classification (GTDB taxonomy): domain Bacteria; phylum Pseudomonadota; class Gammaproteobacteria; order Burkholderiales; family Methylophilaceae; genus RFPI01. Next base: position 10,626 of record RFPI01000045.1, on the reverse strand, counting down.
AAAAATACCACCAAGGCAGCCAGCAAGGTGCCCGTGACCAAGTGCTCTTTCAAAGAAGCTACCAATTGATTAATAAAAATCGAATCATTGGTAGAGATATCCAAGGACATGCCGGGTGGTAGGCTAGGACGCAAATCCTCGTCCAAACGACGCTCAACTTCTTGAATAATTTTGACCGTATTGGCATTGGCGATTTTGATTAAGCCCAAGCCGACAGTTGGCTTGCCGTTATAACGCGCAATTTGCCGATTGTCAGTAATGCCGTCTTCGATGTTTGCAACATCTTTGAGATAGATAGGCATGCCGTTTTTGTTTTGGATAATCATGCGCTCTAGCTCGTGCACATTGTGATATTCCAAATCTAGTTTAAGTAATTTTTCGGACTTTTCACTGACCAAAAAACCACCCGGCATTTGCACATGCTCACGTTTAAATGCATTGATTAAGTCTGTCGCTGTCAGGTGCAAAGCCGCCATGCGTTCTGGTGAAAGATTAACGCGTATCACACGATCTCGGCGACCACCAAGCGTCACTTCACCCACGCCATCAATCGTCTCTAATTTTTTCTTCAGCACATTGATCGCATACAAATTCAATTGTTGTATGGTGCGGTCCCCTGACAAGGCTAACCAAATAATCGCACCTGAATTGCTATCCACTTTTTGGATAATCGGTGGATCGGTATTTTCGGGTAATTTTTTTAGTATCTGCGATACTTTGGATTGCACTTCGTTATAGGCCACATTGATATCTTTGCCCAAGGCAAAGGTAATCGTGACAGTCGAGACCCCAGGGGATGAGCTAGATTGAATATGGTCAATTCCGGGGGTGGTATTGACGGCTGATTCAATAATACCGGTGATACTGGTATCCACCACATCCGGATTCGCCCCCTTGAGTGTGGTATTAATCATAATCATGGGGAAGTCGATGGCAGGGATGCGATCTATGCCGATACGCTGATAAGCAATCAAGCCGAACAGCACGACGACAGCCGATAACATCCATGCCAATACATGGCGTTTAATGGACAGTTCAGGCAGATTCATCATGATGTGTTATTTCTTTCTTGATATGCGCAGAGTATTAGGACTTGTTGTTAGATTTGATACTGACCTTGGCCTTGTCAGTCAATAAAGCGGCACCATCGACGGCGATGGTTTCACCGCCTTGAAGACCCTCGCGAATTTCTATCTTTCCGTCCTGCAACAAACCGGTTTTAACCAAGCGCTGATGCGCCTGCTCGCCCTCGATGACATACACCACCTCACCCGCTGGGCGCAGCACTACGCTTTGCTCTGGCACCATAATGGCATCATTGCGTTCACCCAAAATAATCAAACCAGTGACGCTGGCACCGGGTTGCCAATCGGCATCCGCTTGAATATCAGCCACCGCATACAGTGCGCGACTGTCTGCGTTAATCAAGGGTTTGAGCTCATTGATTTGTCCCAACTGTGGCTGCTTTGCCGCCGGTGTTGTGAGTCTGACTTTGCTGCCTACTTTGATTTGTGGCGCAATACTCTCGGGCACAGGCAAATTGGCACGCAGTTTTTGGCGACTAATAATTTGCATCAAGGGGTCACCGACTTTGACATACTCACCCACGGCAACAATCAGTTTTTCAACTTTGCCATCGACTGGTGCATAAACTGCCGTCTTGTTGCGGTTATGTTCGATGATAGCAATCTTGGCTTTGGCGGCCTCCAGTTGACGCTCCAGTGCGGTTTTTTGGGTGGCCACATCATCCAAGGCATTTTGAGAAATAAAATTCTTTTTCAATAACACCTGATTTCTTTCAACGATTTTTTCTTGGTTGCTGAGCAAAGCCTCAACTCTGGCAACCTCTGCTTGTGCTTCAACGCGTTGTAAATTCAAATCAGTGGGGTCTAACACAATCAAAGCTTGTCCATGTCGTACAGGCTCACCAGGGCGGGTAAGTACTTTGGTGACGCGACCAGCCACTTCAGCAGCGATGGTCGGGTCTATGATGCCCTCTATGGTGCCTATGGATTGCTCACGTACTTCTAGATTGGTTTTTTCAGCTTGGGTGACGGTAATCAATGGCAGGCTGGGTTTTTTGCTAGCAGCATCATCTTGTTTCTTGCCACATGCGCTAAGCGTGAGAAAAAAGCACAAACTTAGCAACGTGATTATTTTCTGCATGAATTAACTTTCTTATCAATTTGCTTAAACTTAATCTAAGACTCACTATTATATAGATGACTGACTATCCAGACGATTGAGTCCTAGCTTGCTGACAACATATTCCAGTCAAAAAAAGGACCAGGGTCAGTTTTGCGACCAGGCGCGATATCAGAATGACCGACAATGTCTTGAATCGGATATTGGGCGCGTATTGCAGACAGCAAATTTTGGAGCATTTTATACTGAATTGGTTCAAACGCCTGTTCATCCGAGCCTTCTAGCTCTATGCCGATAGAAAAGTCATTGCAACGACTTCTTCCTTGCCATTCAGACACGCCGGCATGCCATGCCCGTTCATTGCATGAGACAAACTGTATCAATTCACCATCGCGCCGAATAAAAAAATGCGCCGAAACTTTCAGTTGGTAGATTTCGGCATAGTAAGGATGCTCGGTCGGGTCGAGTTGATTGGTGAATAAATTGACGACCCCTTCACCGCCAAATTGCTTAGGGGGCAAACTAATATTATGAATCACCACTAGATCAATCTGACAGTCCGGCCTGGCGTCGAAATTGGGTGAAGCGATGTGGCGCGCTTGTGGGCACCAACCATTTTCATGAATACTCAATTTTTCCATGCGTTTAATCAGTCTATCCTATAAAATCTCGCTGTAATCCAGTGTTCCAACACACTCAATCGCTTTTTAACTATTGGAATTCACCATGATATTCGTAGAATTGCTTATTGCATTGCTTGTCATTCTAATTGCTGCCGAAGTGTTTACCAATGCTTTGGAACATTTAGGTGAGCGCATAGGTATTTCCGAAGGGGTAACGGGTTCCCTGTTCGCTGCTGTTGGAACAGCCTTGCCTGAGACCATGGTGCCTTTACTCGCCTTGCTGGCAGGCACATCCAATCAAACGACCAATGAAGAAATTGGGGTAGGGGCCATTCTGGGTGCGCCTTTAATGTTATCCACCTTAACCTTCTTTCTGATGGCGCTTTCTGTTCTGCCATCAAGAAAACTACAAGGTCATTTCCGTCCCGAGCGCACGGGTCTTATTCGAGATCTGAATTTCTTTATTATCGCCTTTGTTTTTGCCACCATCGCCTTGTATGTACCCCACGATGTGAAATTGGTACGCTACACCATAGGCTTAGTCATGGTGTTGATCTATTTTATTTACATCCTGTTGACCTTACGTGCTTCAAAAACCTTGGTGGCAGAAGGCCACGGCACTGCTGCAGAAGAACCAATGTTCTTGTGTCGCATTGGTTTGCCGAATCACTTGGCGGTGATTTTATTGCAACTCTTGTTGGGGCTCATCACGCTTGTGGCAGGCGCAAAAGGTTTCATTAATGGCGTGGAGCATGCTGCCGAAATGATGGGGATTTCCACCCTATTGCTGTCACTGTTGATTATTCCTATCGCTACGGAATTGCCAGAAAAAGTAAACAGCATCCTATGGATACGTCGTGGTAAAGATACCTTGGCGTTTGGCAATATCTCTGGAGCTTTAGTATTCCAGGGCACTTTGCTGCCGGCTTTGGGTGTCATGTTGACGCCGTGGGAGCCACGCGTGGAAGTGCTATCAGGAGTCGTGATTACCCTGATAGCGACACTTTGGTTGCGTTGGCAGATTAGTCGTGGGCAACTACAGGTATGGCAACTTGGTTTAAATGGCCTGATGTATGTGATTTATTTAACGATCGCGTTGCGCTAATAGTTTCCGACTGAGGGCTATTCAGCACGATTGCGTGATGCTTGTGCGTGTTCGGTACAGCAAAAATATTGTCCGTGTATCAAGAAGCTCTCATTCACTGGCAAATGCACACCACAATGGGCGCATTGCACCATATTCAAACTGCTAGCGTTTGCGTTTGATTTTTCTGATGGATTCAAGCTAGTGCGATAGCGATTCAGTAAGCGGATAATGCAATAAATCGCTAAAGCAATGAGGATAATTCTCAGCATGGGATGTCACTCGCAGATTCAATACACCTTATTCTAACGCCAAAGTGGCTTGAGCAAGAAAAAGGATGATTCAGCAAAGCGCAAGTCCGACCCAGCATATCCATCAGCGCCCTATGAAAAACGTCATGCTTAAAAAGTATTGGCGCAGATTAAACATTTAAAGAGGAAAAAATGCTCATCAAACGACCCGGATTATTGCGTCAAATGGCGGTGTTTTTATATGACGGCTTATTGATGTTGGCCTTGCTTGGCTTCGCTACATTTATATTTGTATGGTTGTTTGGCGATGCCACGCAGGGCTGGGCACATCTCGCCTTGCAAATCGAGTTGTGGTTAGTCGCAGGCGTCTACTTTGTCTATAGCTGGTATCGAAGTGGACAGACTTTAGCCATGAAAACTTGGCGGGTGCAATTGGTGCGGGTAGATGGTAGTCAAGCGACATTAGCAGCGTTGATACAACGCTATGTGTTGGCCAGTGTGGGTTTAATTTTCTTTGCAGCGGGATTTATTTGGGCATGGATAGATCGCGAGCATTGTAGTTTGCATGATCGTTTGCTTGGTTTTCGATTGCGTTTGAATCAAGGCGCTAGCGACGACTAATGCCGTGTAACATCAGCAGACCAGTCAACAAGAACAAGATGGTTGGAACGATGGTACTAAACATGGCTGACCAGTCATTCAACAGACCCAAGTGCACAAACACGCGGTTGAGTACCTGAAATAAAATCCCCAAAATAATCCCAGTAAAAATCTTAGCGCCCACTCCACCGGCTCTTTGTTGTACAAAGCCAAATGGCAATGCCAATACAATCATCACAGCAGAAGCAATGGGATAAATCAATTTAGACCAGAGTGCGATTTCATAGCGCGAAGTCTTTTGTTTGTTCTCGGTCAAATGTTGGATATACGAATACAAGCTGGTGGCCTCGGGCACTACGAGCAGTACATTCAATAGCTCGGGTTTGATCAAAGACACCCAAATATTCTCGGGATAAAATTTTGTAACCACTTTATTTTGCGACAGCGTGGTTTGACGAATTTCTTTAAGCAACCAATGCTTACCGTTATAGCGGCCACTCTTGGCATGATCTATCCCAGTCAGCTCAAAGTTTTGATTAAAGCGATAGATGTTGATATCAAGCAATTCGGCATCAGGTTTGACTTGACGAACATTGACGAAGGTATTGGCATCTTTCACCCAAAAACCAGAGCGGAATTCCTGTGCCACGATAGAGTGTGTCGCCTTGATACGCAAACGTTGCGCAGTTTTTTCACTCACCGGTGTGACTAATTCGCCAACGACAAAGGTCAAGATTCCAAACAGGATACCAGCCCACAGCAAAGGTTTGCCTATGCGTAAAATCGACATGCCACTGGCTTGCATCACCACCAGTTCAGAGTTGCGCGAGGTTTGTGCCAAAGCATATAAAGCCCCAATCAGTACTGCCACGGGGACGACCTCATAGACATGCCCTGGCGCACTGAGTAACACAAATACAAAGATACGACTCAGGGTATAACTGCCTTTGCCAAGATTTTCCAATTCTTGAATCAAATCAAAAAAGGAAAATATTGCTAGCAAAGCCAGCATGATCAGCAAGATAGAAGAGAAAGTCTCGCGAAATAAATAGCGGTTCACCAGCGTCATCTAAGCCCCCCAACCCGGTATCAAAGGACGTTGATTGACACGACGGTAGAACAGATAAAACACCAACAATATAAACGCGATATGCACAGGCCATAGACCAAACAACAGACTAATTTTCTTTTGCACCAGCCATGCCTGCATAATGCTCAGCATATTGTTGTAAATCATAAAAATTAAAATCGCCATCATAAAATTGGTAGAGCGACCGCTACGTTGTTCCACAAAGCTCAGAGGGATAGCCAGTAAAGCTAATATCATGGCTGACAATGGCAACGCGATACGCCCATGCAGCTCGGCAATATTCGCGGGAGTATGTTGACGTAATAATTCGCTATTGCTTAGGGCTTGGGTAGAAACCGGCTCGGGAGCCACATTTTTTTGCAGTACACGGATGCCATAGCGCTCAAAAGTGGTTGAGGTAAAAGAGGCACTATCTTTTTCACCCTCATAGCGCCGACCATTTTCCATCACTACAAAGTTATCTTTATTTTCTTCTACTTCACGATAACCCCGAGAGGCCACGATAATGCCGAGTTTGCCATTTTCTTCGGTCTGCACAAAAATATTTTTCACTACATTACCCAGCTCATCAAAGCTTTCAATAAAAAATACCCGATTGGCATGGGCGGACTCTTTGAACACGCCAGGCGTGATGGTAGATAACTCGTCTTGCCGTTTAATCTGGGCTTTGAATTCATTGCCCTTGCTGACTGCCCAAGGCGTCACAAACAGGCTAAGAAAAGCGATGGTGATAATGACTGGGGTAGAAAAAGACAGAATAGGACCAACCCAACGCGAGATACTTAGCCCAGAACTAAACCAAATAATCATTTCGTTGTCACGAAACTGACGGGTTAAAGTGAACAAAATGCTGAGAAACAGACTCAGCGAAATAATCATGGGTAAAAAGCGTAATAGACTGAAACCCAGCAAAGTGCTGATAGAGTCGCTAGGGAAACCACCGCTGGCCACCACCCCGATGTAATAAGTGATGCGCTGGGCAAAGAAAATGCCTATCATCACGGCAAACACCAATACCGCGGTATGCACCAATTCTTTTTGGATAGAAGAGCGGAATATCATCGAGATAAGGGTGAGCTCGTAAAAGCACCGTAACAAATTAGATTGGATGACATTTTAAATCGTAGGATAATTTAGGCAATGTAAAAAAAGGAAAAGCTTATGAAATTTAGCATAAAAACAGGTAGTGCGGACAAACTCAGTAGCGATTGTTTAGTGGTTGGCGTATATGAAGAGGGTGGCTTAACCGCCAGCGCCCAACAACTAGACCAAGTTTCGAATGGCAAGATAGCCAAAGTGATTGCCCATGGCGATATGCAAGGCAAACTCGCCTCTACCTTGTTATTGCACGAAGTACACGGCAGCCAAGCGCATCGCGTATTGCTGGTGGGATTGGGAAAACAAGACAGTTTGACTGATGCGCAATGGCGCAAAGCAGTCGTAGCGGCAGTCAAGGCCTTGTCAGGTACTGGCGCACAACACATCTCCTTATGTTTGAGCGAAGCTGACGTCAAAGACGCAGCACAACAAAGCCGCTCAGTGACATGGAAAGTTGCCATGATGGCGGAAAGCGTCGGTGACGTGAGCTATCGATTTGATGTGATGAAAGGCAAACAGCATCAAGAAAAAAATCAGGACAAAAAGCAAATCAATCAGGTCGACATCGTGGTGAGTGCGGATCAACAAGCACACGCCGAAAAAGGATTGAAACAAGGCGAAGCGCTTGCCAAAGGCATCGCCTTGACCAAAGACTTGGGCAACTTGCCACCCAATGTATGTACGCCAACCTATTTAGCCGAGCAAGCCTTGGCACTGGCGAAACAGTACGGACTGCAAGCCGAGATTTTAGAAAAGGCAGATGCAGAAAAATTGGGCATGGGCTCTTTCTTGGGTGTTGCTCAAGGCAGTATTCAACCCCCTAAATTTATCGTACTGAAACACCTCAAAGGCGACGCCAAACGTAAACCTATCGTGTTGGTGGGCAAAGGCATTACCTTCGACACCGGCGGTATCTCGATTAAACCGGGCGCCGATATGGACGAAATGAAATACGATATGTGTGGCGCAGCCAGTGTGCTGGGTACTATCAAAGCGATTGCAGAAATGGACCTCGCCGCCAATGTGATTGGTGTAGTCCCAGCTTGTGAAAATATGCCAGATGGCAACGCCATCCGTCCGGGTGACATTCTCACCAGCATGTCAGGTCAGACCATAGAAGTATTGAACACAGACGCAGAAGGTCGCTTGATCTTGTGTGACGCGCTCACCTATGTAGAGCGTTTCGAGCCAGAAGCGGTGATTGATATCGCCACACTCACAGGCGCCTGTGTAATCGCCTTGGGCTTCCACGCCAGTGGTTTGTACAGCAATCGTGATGAGCTCGCACAAGAAGTGCTACAAGCAGGAACGCGTAGCTTAGACCGCGCATGGCATATGCCATTGTGGGACGACTACCAATCTCAGTTGGACAGCAATTTTGCCGATATGGCCAATATCGGTGGACGTCCAGGTGGCAGTATTACCGCAGCATGTTTCTTGGCACGCTACACCAAAGCCTATCCATGGGCTCACTTGGATGTAGCTGGCACCGCATCCAAATCCGGTAAAGAAAAAGGTGCGACTGGCCGTCCAGTTCCCTTGCTAACAGAGTTTATTCTCAATCGATACGCCTAAATCCGCATGACCTTGATCGAGTTTCACTTCAACGTCGCGGACAAGTTCGGCAAGATTGCACAACTCGTACAACAACATTTGGACAGAGGACAAAGACTCACCATCCTCTGTCCAACTTCTGTTGTGCAGTCACTGCAACAACACCTACAAACGCAAGCCCCACTGATGCTGCCGAGCGGAGCGCTGAATCATCCAGACGCGCCTATCTATTTGCACCATCAGCTCCAACAAATCAGCCATGATGATGTGCTGATCAATCTGCATCACCCACAGCCAAATCAATTCAGCTGTTTTCTAAAAACCATAGAAATCGTCGGGACAGAAGAACAAGACAAAGCCCAAGCGCGAGAGCGCTACAAGTTTTATCGTGAACGAGGATATGAAATTAGCAATATAGACGCTGCGCTTTAGCCAATAGTCTGCTGATACTGCTCAGCGGTTAACAAAGCAGCAAATTGCTCTGGGTTCGAGCTGGTAAACTTAAATATCCAAGCCCGATAAGGATGATCATTGATCTGCTCAGGTGCATTCAACAAATCCTCATGAATTTCGCTCACCACCCCATCCATAGGCGCATGTAAATCCGAGCCGGTTTTCACCGACTCAATCAAACCACAGCTCACACCAGCGGAGAGCGTTGACCCCACTTTAGGAAAGTCGATAAACACAATATCCCCAAGCAAGTCCTGGGCATAGTCCGTAATGCCAGCACAATATTCATTGTCGGAAAGTTGTTTCACCCACAAGTGTTGAGAGCTATAAGAGAGAGAAGCGTCGGTTTTCATGATGGATTAAAAATGCTTTAAAAATAGATAGGTTGTCAGGGGTCTATTTTCGCATAGAAAAAAATAAAAATCAGTGAGGAGATTGATAGGCCTTCAAAGTGTTATTAAATGATTAATTACGCAGTCCAAAAATTAACTCTGTTCACTGATCAATCAATTTAAAACGAGAATTCTCTGATTAGTGTTCCTAATAGGCTTTTAAAAAGTCCACCAATCACCGATTGCGGTTCTGAAAAAATAACGACACGACCTCAAAAGCCTCCAACTGTGTATAAAGTAGTAAATTAATCCTCACAGAGTAATGACAAACCCTGCTTTATTGATTAACATTAAATGCGTTGTTATTGCATTACTGGGGGTGTGAATGAAATCTGTGTTCAAGCGTTCTTTGCTTAAGCGTTCACTATTGGGTTTGACGGTTTTGGCCATGACCCTGACACAAGCTCCTTCATATGCGGCTCATAAAAAACACCATCGCGCTTCTAGCAAAGCGCATCATTCAATTTCTGCCCGTAAAAATTACCGCGTTAGCAATGTTGATGCCGCGCAAAACAGTTTCCGTGAGTTGTATCAAAACAATGGTGAGCCAGTTCTGGCATCCACCAAAGCAATTGTCTTGGATCAACATACCGGTGAGGTGATTTACGGCAAGAATGTTGATGCGCAAACCCCTATCGCTTCTGTCACTAAGCTGATGACTGCGATGGTGGTATTGGATGCGCAGCTGCCTTTGGATGAGATTCTGACTGTCACAGATGACGATGTGGATCGTCTTAAAGGTTCTAGCTCTAAATTGCCAGTGGGCACAGAGTTAACCCGCGGTGAATTGATGCATTTGGCCTTGATGGCGTCTGAGAATCGTGCGGCAGCAGCGTTGGGTAGAAATTATCCAGGCGGTATGCCATCTTTTATCGCTGCGATGAATGCCAAAGCCAAGCAGTTGGGCATGATGAATAGTCAGTTTGTTGATCCTACGGGTTTGAATAGTGGCAATGTGAGTACCGCGAGTGATTTGGCGCGTATGGTGAATGCTGCGTATCAATATTCACAAATTCGTCAGGTCAGTACCACGGCCTCTCAAGAGTTTCCTGTGTCGCGTGCGCGTCACCCTGTGAATTTCTCTAATACCAATATGTTGGTGCGCAACAGCAGTGAGCGTTGGGATATTGGCTTATCTAAAACTGGCTATATCAGTGAGGCCGGCCGTTGTTTGGTCATGCAGGCCAAAATTTCTGGTAAAGATGTCGTGCTTGTTTTTCTGAATTCTGTGGGTAAATTGTCTCGTATCGGTGATGCCGAGCGTATCCGTAAATGGTTAGAAAAGAACCAACCGAGTAGTTAAACAGATGGAATAAAAAAGCGGCCTAGGCCGCTT
>RFPI01000044.1 GCA_009926205.1 Methylophilaceae bacterium | reverse complement strand
ACAAAAGTTAGTGCTTGCTTCAAATCTTCAGCAGAATCTTCATTTACTTTGCCATTGTTGATAAACGAAATGTATGACTCTCTTTGTTTGATCTCCAACATCGCCGCCTGGGGAAGTTGGCATATTCCTTTTGTCATTGCATCGTGCAAAGCGACCAAATGATTTAGCGTATTCCTTCGTGCCTCACTTTGAGATATCTCGTCAGGGTAGAATTTTTCATGCGATTCTTTGCGGAGCATGAGATTGATTGATATCAATAGCAACATTAAAAAAATCACTGACATCGACATCAAATTGACAGAACTAAAGCGAGGTTTCTCTGGTTTGACGAATGTTGTGATGCCTGCATCTACCATAGACCAAATGTATTCATGATCACTGTTGGCTTGCATGCGAATCGCCCCTAAGACAAGAAATAAAATATGTTCACATAGGGTATCTGCATCGGCCGTATTCATTTTTTTTGTTTCGGCATGGATTAATTGTTTTATGGTGTCCACATCGGCGCTGGATAAATCTTCAATGCTGTGGATGGCTTGCTGCAGTATGCGCTGATGATTCCAATTCCTCAGCAATATAGTCAGCCCTCTCAGCCGCGCCTGCGGAGAGTGACCATATTGACTGACCTGATCAGCTAGCTGTTCTAGTTTGAGCAAAGTGCATCCGATAAAAAAATCAGCGAAGAGAGATTATTGAGAAAATAATCATATGCAATCAGATGAACTTTGTACAGTTCTGTCTGATATCTGGCGTGGGTGTGATGAGAGCGTGCTGAGCGCTATCCAGCAACAAGGCTGAATCAAATGTGTTAGCGTTTTTTCAATTCATAGCTATCCAACAGCAACTGACGCGTAACGGTTTTAACCCGTAACAACTGTTTGCCTTTGCTGTATTCAAACCAACAAGCATCCAGCTCCATCGAGATACAGTCGGCTACCTCGATGATGCCTTGCTCATATAGCTCTTGCGCATACAGGCTACTGGCATTGATTTGAGTATTGTTTACCGGCAACCACTGTTGCTGTAATAGGGTATTTTTGACGTCACTATAGGGCATGCCCGCTTGCAATACATCCAAAGGCTTGGCTGCATGTGCAAAGGGGATGCTGATTGCCATGATGCTTAAATATTTCAAGCGATGCTTCATCTAAATGTCCTATCCTTTATTCAATCCATATCTATCAAGGGAATGCTATCGGTGGCTATTGCCAGCCTTGTTGCCAGAGCGAGGTGTCATTCAGCTGTTGCCATAAAATAATCTGGCAACGTTTGGAGTAAACGGCTTCGATTTCAATATATTCCACCGGCTGATCTGCTAACTCAGGCAGTATCAGTTTGGTCACAATAAAATGCTTTTCTTTGCGTTGTGGCGACACCGCCGTCCACTTGCTTAATAATAATTTTTTGGGTGTCACAATGCGCTGCTTGCTAGTCATAAACACACCTCATTAAATATTTGATTAAACCTAAGAACAAATCATACGCTGCAGCACTCTATTCAGTGCACACAATAAGAGGGGAGTTCAGTGGATAAAGTTGCTTTAATTACCGGGGCAAGCGGTGGCTTGGGTCAAGCGCTGGCAGAAAAACTACAACAGGATGGTTGGCAATTGGTCTTGGTGTCCAGAGATGGCCAAAGGCTCAGTGATGTATACGGCGCACAACATACTCAAATCACGCAAGATTGCTCAACGCCTGAAGGGGTGCAGCAATTGTTTGCGCAGATAGAGCAACAGTCCATCAAAGTAAATGCCTTGGCGCACTGTGTGGGCAATATTAGGCTGGGTGCAATGCACAGAATGGCGCACGAAGACTTTATTGCCTGTATGCAAGCCAATCTATTTAGCGCTTACTATACCTTGGCTGGGTTTATCCAGCACAATAAGCAACATCAGCAAGCCGCTTCGGCGGTCTTGGTCTCCTCCGCGGCAGCTAGAATCGGCACCCCCAACCATGAGGCAATCGCTGCCGCCAAAGGTGGACTTGAGGCGATGCTGCGCGGTGCTGCAGCCACTTATGCGAGTGCAAATATTCGTATCAATGCGGTGGCCCCAGGCATCATGCAAACTCCCGCCTCTGCGACTCTTATTAGCAGTGACTTAACGCGTGACATTGCAAGCAAACAATATCCTATCCCCGGGATTGGGGACCCCAAGCAAGTGGCCGATGTGATGGCATGGTTGCTATCTGCTCAGGCAGAGAAGGTCACCGGTCAGGTGTGGTCCATCGATGGGGGATTCTCAGCCATACGCCCCATCGTCAAATAAATGTATATTCGGGGAAGTTTTACACTGACCACAGTATGTTGAATCATTATGTTTTATTGGATTTAGAGACCACGGGAGCTACCCCTCTCAAAGATCGGATTACAGAAATTGCCCTGATTCGTTACCGCGATGGACGAGAGGTCGACCGTTGGCAAACATTGGTAAATCCGCAGTGTCAGATTCCCGAATTTATTCAGTCCCTGACGGGAATTGATATGGCGATGGTGGAAGATGCGCCGAGCTTTGAGCAAGTGGCCAAAGAATTGTTAGTGCGCTTGGATGACGCAGTATTGTGCGCCCACAATGTGCGCTTTGATTATGGCTTTCTCAAAGCCGAGTTTAAACGCATCGGGATGACCTTCCAGCGCAAAGTACTGTGTACCGTTAAACTATCCCGCGCCTTGTACCCAGAATTTACCAGCCACAGTCTATCCGCCCTGATTCAACGCTATCAATTGCAGTGCTCACAACGTCATCGAGCGATGGGAGATGTCGAGGTGATGGCGCAGTTTATTCAGTATGCGGAGCAAAATCTTGGTCATCTTGCTTTGCAACAAGCGGTGGCAGGCCTATCAAAACAGACCGTTTTGCCGGTGGGCTTGGATGCAGCCATCATCGATGATATTCCTGATACGAGTGGGGTGTATTTATTCTTTGGCGAAAACGATCTGCCTCTGTATATAGGCAAAAGTATCAATCTCAGAGCGCGCGTTCTCTCGCATTTCCAAAGTGATCATCGCTCTACCAAAGAGATGCGCATCAGCCAAGAAATCAAACATATTGAATGGATAGAGACCGCAGGGGAGTTTGGCGCACTATTGCTCGAATCAAAACTGGTCAAACTAAAACAACCTATATACAACCGTCAATTAAGACGCGAGCGACAATTGTGTGCGTGGCAGTTGAGTACCGACGCGCAAGGGGCGGCACTGTCATCCCGCTTAAATCTAGTGCGTGAGGACGAAATTCGGCCAGATAACCTTGGCCAGTTATTTGGTACATTCCGCAGCAAAAAACAAGCAGTGGAAGTATTGCGTGCGCTTGCCGAGCAACACCAGCTATGTCTAAAAGCGATAGGCTTGGAGTCAGGTAAGGGCGCGTGTTTCGCCCATCAAATCAAGCGCTGTAAGGGCGTCTGTTGTGGCAAAGAGGCGGCAGAAATACATACACTGCGTCTGCAACAAGCTTTGATCTCGTTAAGACTAAAAAGCTGGCCTTATCCAGGCAAGATTGGGATACAAGAAGTGCATCCGCATACCCTCAAGAGCCAGTTACACGTATTTGACCAGTGGTGCCATCTTGCCAGCCTAGAAGATGAGGCTGATTTGCACGAAATACAACAAACGGAAACGACCTTTAGTTTTGATTTGGATACCTATAAGTTACTGATTAAACAGTTGAAAAAGCCTAATCTCAAGCTGCTGATGCTATAGTCCATGCGATTAACCAAAATAAAGCTTGCTATTTATAGTGATGCAGTCCATAGTGGCACGCGGTGATCAACAAGTTATTCAGTTATTGTCAGTTTTAGTTTCTTCTCGTAAGTCGCTTTTCTCTTTCATCCCTGTCTTGTTTCTCGCCTCTTAAAAAGGCAAATGCCTTAAATTTAATTTTTTACAAAGGATTTAACATGGCTACAGGTTATGTAAAGTGGTTTAACGACGCTAAAGGTTTTGGTTTTATTACTCCTGATGATGGTGGTGCTGATTTGTTCGCACACTTCACAGCGATTACTTCTGATGGTTCATACCGCTCATTGAAAGAAGCGCAACGCGTGAGTTTCGATGTAGTGAGTGGCCCTAAGGGTGACCAAGCTGGTAATATCAAACCAGAATAAATACGACAGTATTTTTTCAAAAAAAAGCCCGACGAGTTCGGGCTTTTTTATTGCCTATTGTTAAGCCTGGGCTGGGATCAATAGGGTATTTTCATTCCCCTGCGTAAACATCCCAGCAACCGTCTGCATCAACTTAGTGCGCGCGATACAAGTATGTGCGTTGATTCGTCCATGATATCGGGCTAAATCAGCGAATCTCTCCCTGTTTGATCAATTCACCAGTACCACACCCCTAGCATTTTAGACCCTCACAGCGGCATTCATAAAAACTGGAACGCTTATTGCTTATACATAAGCGAGGCCATCGCCTTGAATCAAATCAACCTGTGTGAATGAGCTGGAGCTGATGATGAAAAAAATACTGCGCGTCTTATTGAGCACTTTGCTAGTGGGCTTATCTGCTGTGAGCTATGCAGCTCATGCCCCTATCGAAAGCCATGTATTGCGGGTACAAGTCACGCATCCTAACGGACAGCATGGTTTAGGTTCAGCCGTGATGATTGCAGAGGATCAAGTCGTGACCAACTGTCACGTGGTCAGAGATGCCAGCGATGTCAGCGTCATGTCGGGATCGACAGCACTACCTGCGACAGCGCTCAAAGCCGATTGGAAGCATGATATATGCATATTGACGGTTGCAGGTTTGCAAGCACCAGTGGCAGAACTGGGCGCAAGTAAGGATTTGAAATATGACAGTCCAGTCATCGCAGTCGGCTATCCAGAAGCAGAAAGCCATCTCGCTAGTAGTTATGGCACTGTGCAAGGGATCTATCCCATGGATGGTGCAGTCATTATTCGTGCCAGCAGTAGTTTTCATTTGGGTGAGAGTGGTGGAGGCATGTTTGATCCAGCCGGCAAGTTGGTGGGCATCATCACCCTCAAAAGCAAAGGCAGTCATGCACAATACTTCTACATGCCAGTGGAATGGGTGAGTCAATTGATGCAACGTCCTGCTACTGCACTCGGTTTGGGTATGCAAAAACCTTTTTGGGCTGAGAGCGAGCGTCCATTTTTTATGCAAGTGGTACAGCCGCAACTGAGCAAAGACTGGAAACAAGTCAACAGCATTGCACAAAGTTGGGTCATGTTTGAGCCAGACAATGCAGAATCATGGTTGGCACTGGCCACGGCCGAATTTGAATTACATCAATATGAAGCCGCGCTCAGTCACTTTGAAAAAGTATTGAGTTTGCGCCAAGACTGTTCTGTGGTGCAGGCTTATCTGAGTCAATTAGAAGCACAAGGCATGCTCAAAGCCAACAGCAAAAAACTTGCATTAAACAGCGTGCGCTAGCAGGCGTGGTCGATCATCCATCGTCAGCGCCATCAGGCTATGACGATGGATTTTCTTGAGATTGCCCATGTTGCAAGGGCTTGATGCTGGCGTTTAGCATCTTCAAATGACGATACAGCATACGTGTTTCTAATAAATTCCAAACGCGCAACATCGCCTCTATCGTATCAAAGGGCTTGGTCAGGAAGTCTTTTGCGCCAAGTGCCAAGGCTTTTCTCTTGGCGCCTATGGTGGCATCTGCCGTTAATACCAAAATGGGCAGATACTCATCGCGGGCAATATGACGCGAGAATATTTCTAATAGCGCATAGCCATCCAACTCAGGCATCATCAGGTCTAATAAAATCAGATCAGGCTCAAAGGCTTTAAATAAATCTAATGCGTGGGTGGGGTCAGCGGTACTGACGATTTGATGAAAGCCTTCTTTCGCCAATAAATCCTCAAGCAGTTTAAGATTTGCCTCGGCGTCATCGATAATCAAAATTTTGGCATTGAGCAAATCGGCTTCTTTCATCTGTTTCCTATTCCTATCTCAGTGTCTCGTTGAGGGACTAATGGGAGGCTTTATATCCCAGCTCAACCGCTTTGACGGCAGCTTGGGTTCTATCTTTGACACCTAGTTTATTTAAAATTCGCTCGACATGAATCTTGGCTGTGCCTGGCGAAATGCCCAAGGTGCGGCCTAGTTCGATATTACTGAGGCCACCAGGTAATAAAGCAAAAATCTCACGTTCGCGTGGGGTCAGTGATTCAATCACCGACATATCCACTTCGCTAGGCGCCGGGCCTTGCATTTGCGCAATCGCTAGAGCGAACAAACCGCTGACCGTTTGCAACACTTCTGTTTCTTGTTGTCCCAATAACAGCTCTTTGCCTGACAAACCGATAATGCCCTTGCTATGTCGATTCAGAGCTAAGGGGATTAAACACTCTTGCTGAGAGGCGTCGCCATGGGTCCACAGTTGGGTATTTTTGTTCAAGTGCAATTCAAATTGCACAGGATTTTTGAGCATTTGCGCCAGCACCCCTATCATAGGAAGCCGTGTGCCTACCGGTAATGTGCGTCCCATTTGTGCATAAATGGTTAATTTGCCCATGCCTTCAACCGCAATCAGCGCATGTTGTGCCGAAGTCAGGTGGCAAAGGGATTGTAATAAAGACAAAGCAGTATTTTCTTGGCAACCTTGGCTTAATAACAACTGTCCAAACTGAAGAAATAGGCGTAAGCGTGTGTCATTGGCCTGAGTTTGCTTGAGCTGTTCACGCAAATCTCTTGCACTGCTAGAAGCAGTCGATTGCGCGGCAGTTTGGATATGGAGATGTTCGTTTGACATATGCCGATTAGTATACACCGTTCTACCTATTTTGGTAGATTTTTGCTAGACAAGTCCCCTGCATAATGCGTTCCATCAAATAGCGTATGAAACAAATTTTTTGAACCACAGAATATTAGGAGACCCAAGATGAAACTCAACACATTAATCACCGTTATTTCTTCTATCGTATTGATCAGCAGCACTGCAGTCAGCGCTGAAGAGAGCAACAAGCACAACAGCAATCCATTTATGGCAAAACGTCCATACGTAGAAGTTGTTGCAAAAACAGCTAAGGCTGACGCTTTGTGGGAAGGTGCAACATTTATTGCCGAAGACAGCCAGTTGGAATCAGTGCATCAAAAAAATCAACAAGCTGTACGTGTCAATATGTTGGCTAGACGTGCATTCTAAGTGAACGCCCTAGCACAATTTATCATTAGCAAACTATATTGAGGAGACCATGATGAAAACATTGATCGCTATCATCTCATCTGCTTTGTTGTTGGCTTCAGCATCAGCCTTTGCAGATAACAACACAAGAAACAATATCAATAATCAAAATTTATCCAAACGTCCTTATCAGCAAGTGCCAGAAGCACCAGCCAATAAGGCAGATAATTTTGAAGGTGCCACATTGATTAAAGAAGAGTCCCAAGCAGAGAAAACACAAAAGACATTACAACTGCACAACTTGGGTCGTCGCCCATACTCTGAAAAAGCGCCAGACTAAGAACTCATCCATCTGAGCCAAATATTAAGACCTAGCGAGACTAGGTCTTTTTTTTGGATGAGCTGGTGATGTCACTTTGTTTTAGAAAACGCCATTCATGAAAATGCGATTCATGAAAATACTTAGGCAAGCTTAATGGCACTGCACAGCCTCTTGATAAAACTATTCTCAGTTTCGCATGCCTTACTATCAAGCAATTTTGCTTATGACTTAAAAAATTTGGAGACTATTATGTGGACAAAACCAGCAGCTACTGAAATGCGTTTCGGCTTCGAAGTAACAATGTACGTAATGAACAAGTAATTGTTCATCAATATGACTAGGAGAAAAGTGATGGATTGGGTAACAGATTGCTACTAATTGATGACTGATACCTCGTAGTCATGAAAAGAGCCTGTTTACAGGCTCTTTTTTTTGTTTCTATGTTTTGTGATAAGTGCGGTGTAATTTCACATGTTGGGTAGCATAAGCGCGGGTGACTTTTTTGCCCCTCAAAACTAAATGCTTTGAAGAGCGAGTTTTGACCCGCTCACGCCATAGGCGATAACTTCCACGTTTCAGCCATTGCTGCATCAATCGCATTAATGCTGCTTCATCGATGCCGAATTGAAGTTCAATCGCTTCAAACGGGGTCATGTCCTCCCACGCCATTTCGATAATGCGCGATTGTTGTTCAGGGTTAAATTGTTTAGCAAGGTTCTGTTTCATCGTTTAATTCATAGAAAAAATAAAAATGGTCTAAAGCGCCAACAGCCATCAATTGCGATTAGCTAATCATGACTAATCAATGACTAGCTAATAGCAACAGTCTGACCATTGCAATCAGAAAAAAATCATTCTGGATTAAAAAATATTTCCTTGCATACAACACCAATTAGATGACGACTATCTGTGAATTGAATATAGTCTCAAAAAAGCAAATTAGATTGATAATAATGCTTTCTATATTCAGTGCATGTTAAAGTAGTTTGCACATGTTTTATATTCATCAAAATGTTTATTAAATTTGAGTATTAGGGACACTAAATAAGTGTTCTATATAAATATGAAAACTGCGCACTAGCGCAGGATTTGTCAGGGAGAAAAACAAGTATGGAACAAGCGATAGCGATTTTATTTCCGCTGCTGAGTGGTGCTTTGGTGATCTACGGGTTTAATCGATTAGATAATTCTGCTTATCAAGTGAAAGGGGTGGTGGGTCCTTACTTTGCCGCCTTGGCTTTGCTGTTTGGGTTGTTTGCCAGTCTGACGGCAGGCGATGTTTGGCAAAGAGTGAGTAAAGCCAATGCACAAATCACCTCTGAAGCGAATGCTATGCGCACCATCATGCGCATTACACAAGCGATGGAAAAATCTGATTTACATGTCAATGAGTTGCTGCATGGCTATATTGAGAGAGAATCCAGCATAGAAAAAACCATCAAGAACACAGGCAAAGTCGATATTCAGTCCACGCCAGAAATCGAAGGGTTATTCAAAATAGCGGTCAATCCAGCTAACTTTACTAATGCGGTAGTGCAGTCAGAATTTATCAAAGCCCTGGTGCAATTACGCTCGGCGAGGTTTGAGCGACTGGAGGCCAACAAGGCACATTTGGCCTTGTACAAATTGGTTATACTCGCCTTGTTCGGCGTGTTAACTCAAATTGCGATTGCGCTGTGTCACCCCGCCAACTATCGGGCACTGCTATGCTCGGTGATGCTATTTAGTATCGCTTTCTCATGTGCGATGGGCTTTATTACCATGTTTGAGAATAATGAGATTTTCTCTTCATTGCTCAATCTCAATCAGTTTAATGATTTAAACTAAAGGCTGATCACATCCAACGTATGTGAATATCGCAAGATGTAAATATTGATTGTGGAGGCCCATGAGCGACAGCGTAGACAAATTAAGTCGGGATGCAGTCTTATTGGAATACACCAAAGCGGCTAACCCCTTGGCCATGGGCACGATTAGCAAAGTGCCCTACAAGACCTTCCCGCGGGCACTCTATGAGCACAGTCAAACCGCCATGATTCCGCTGGATGTCAGTGATGTTTTGCAAGTCGACGGACCAGCGACAAGCCCAGCCCTATGTGCCAACTATGTCAAAATACTCGCGGGGGCATCCTTATCTCTCAATATCAACGCCACCTCGGTATTGTTTTATGTCATGTGGGGAGCGGGTACAACCCATATAGAAGGCAGTGAGATCCCATGGCAAACGGGGGATTTTGTCGCACTGCCCGTCAACCCACACATCCACTTTCAGGCACAGCAAGAAAGCGTGCTGTATCTCGTGCATGATGAACCACTGTTGCGCTACCTCGGTGCGCGGGCAGAAATTCCTCAGTTCGAACCTACTCTGTATACCTCAGAGACTACCCTGCGTGAGCTGAAAAAAGTACAGCAAGAAGGCGAGGGCACCAATCGCAACCGCATCAGCATATTATTGATGAATCGTGTCATGGATCAGACGCTCACCGTAACGCATACCTTATGGGCAATGCTGGGCGTGTTGCCCAAGGGCGCGGTGCAGTTGCCACATCGACATCAGTCGGTGGCGCTGGATTTGATTCTGGATTGCCCGCCGGGTTGTTATACCTTGGTAGGGCCAAGTATCAATAGTAAAGGTGAGATTCAGCAGCCTGAGCGGGTCGACTGGCAACCTTATTCCGCGTTTATAACGCCGCCAGGGTACTGGCATGCGCATTTCAATGAATCCAATCAGGATGCGCACTTTATTCCTATGCAAGATGCAGGATTGCAGACCTATCTGCGTACGCTGGATATCAAGTTCGTATCGCCTAATTTCGAGACCCCATCCCCATAAACAGATTTGTCATCAAACTGTCATTAAAAGCCTTTAAGCTCTCGAAATAGAGTCAATCAGACAGAACAATGAATCAAGAGGAGCGGGTCAATGGCAAAACAACTGAAAAAAATGGACTGGGCGTTGCTGATCTCTGGCGCATTAATGCTGAGCGCGATTTATATCCATTTGACTTGGTAAATCAGCTCACCAGATAACCGAATTAAAACCACTTTCACAGAGCTCGCCAGCTGGATGCGGGCTTAATCGTGATCCAAATATTCCAACAATAGATCTTTTACTTTTCCTGTCACCAAAGCGGTGAATTTCAAAGCTTGTTCACGATTGAAATAGAAAGCATGCTCATCCGCCAAATGGTCATCCGACTGGTCCAATGTCAGCCCCATTCCCAAGAAAGGGATTGAACGCATAGAGCTAATGCCCTCATAGACCGTCACAGGATGTTGGTGACGCGGATCTTTCTCGATTTTGTTGTACAAATCACGTACTTCCACTTCGTCCCCTTCGATCAATTGAAAGATAGACTTATCGCGGATGATCAAAATACCGGAAATTTCGCGTTGGATATTGTATTGCTGAGCTTTGACAAGCAACTCCACCAAACTCTTTTTGGTCAACGATTCACTGGGATGGCTGATATAAGCGAGATGGAAATATTTCTTAGGCGTATTGCTGTCAGACATGATGCTCAGAGCTCCTACGAGAAAAAATGCGTGTCCATTATAGACATAATTGAATGTAATAATTCATTTTTAAATAATAAAAAAATTGGTGGGTGCTGTCTTTTACCCACCAAAAAAATCTCACACTTATTTACTCAGCAAAAGCTTGTAAGCCCTGTTCAAGAATAGACTGAAAAATTTTCTCAAGTTTTAGGTTGGTGCCCTTGGTGCCAGCAATCACCTGTTCTGCCCATAAAAAATAATTCAGCTTGGTTTGTTTATCCCATTTGGCTGGGGGGTTGGACAAAATATCGCGAAGATTAGCAATTTTGTCGGCGAGTTTGACCAACTTCGCTTCGTGCGAGGCGGTAGCGATATGGGCGATCTGTTTTGCCTTACGCTCAGACTTTTCTAAATGTTTGTCATCGGTGACTTCCAATACGATGGAAGTAATTTTTTCGCCAAATTGCATGATTAACTCATTAGCACTAGTGTTGGTATCCTCAATGGTGTCATGCAGAATGGCGGCACATAGCACCTCGATATTGGCGATGCCTCCCTCATTGGCAAGAATATTTGC
>RFPI01000043.1 GCA_009926205.1 Methylophilaceae bacterium | reverse complement strand
GCTTTTGCGTGCCAGCTTGGATACCAAGGTCATGGTGTAAGCCGGTTTGCCAAAAAAGTCTGCCCATTCGCCCTCAGCTTTAGTCGGGGTTTGATCAGGTAGTATGCCTATGGCCTCACCTCGTTGTAGTGCTTCAAGTAAAAGTCTTACACCTTTGCGATTGGCCGGCGCCAAGTTCACCCCCGGTTGTTTTCTGCCAACCTCTATGAAACTGCTTAGCCAACGCAATTTGGGTGGACGGTATAGCACTGTAATAGGGTAGTGCGAACCATAATAAATCGATGTTATCTCGAAACAGCCCTGATGCGGAGTAAGAAAAATAATTCCTCGCGATTGCTGTTGCGCTTTTTCAACGAGGTGCCAATCATGGCAATCGGTCACCCAAGTCAATAGTTCATACTGCGGTTTTTGCCACAGTGCAAAGCTCTCCAAAAGACTTTTTCCAGTTTCCTGCATATTGCGTTTTACCGAAGCCATTAAGGTGTTGTCATTGGGATAAAGGCCGCTTTGCTGTATGTTGTTTTTTATTTGTCTGCGGCTTGATCGTGCCATCACAAAGAGCAGATTGCCAAATATCATGCCTAGAGCATGTAATTGCCTGAGGCTAAGTAGGGAGAGAGGTTTTAAAATCAGTTTAAGCATAGCAGTTCAGGCATTTTAAACATAAGGCGAGACTAAAACCAGCTTACTTAATCGGCTGATATAATGGCGAATAAAGTAAATACTGCCGCAGAAGTGTTTTAGTGCAGTTAGGGAGACTCATGCGTCTGAGTATGACGAAATTATTATCACTGCTAGTGTTAATTGCCATTTTTGCCTTTGGCTTTGGTAATTCAAGTCGGGCTCTAGATAAGATTCAGGAATCTAGGGTAGCAGAGACTGCCCGAGAAATGGTCATCAGTCAGCAATGGCTTCTGCCCCATTTTAATGGGGAACTGCGTTTACAAAAGCCCCCGCTCAGCTACTGGACCACTGCTGCATCGTTTCAAGCGTTTGGTGTCAATGAGTTTGCCTTGCGATTACCCTCTTTATTGTTTGGTTTAGCCACGATTGCGTTGCTTTTTATTTGGCTAGCAAAAAGATTGGATAAAGAGACTGGTTTGATTGCGGCGCTAGTGATGGTTAGTAGTTTTATTGGGATGCGATATTTTCGTAGTGCTGAAGCAGATGCTACTTTAATTTTCTTTATTACTTCGAGTTTGATAGCTTTTGAGTGTATGTCGCAGGCGCAAAGCACCCAGCAAGCTAAAAGATGGGGAAGGGTAATGATGCTTTGCATGGGCTTGGCCTTCCTAAGCAAAGGGCCTGCTGGCCTTGCCATTCCATTGCTGACTGCCATCTTATGGGGTTGGCATAGACGTCTATTTCACGCTAAAACCATACTGCTTGATGGAGTCGCTTGGAGTTTGTTTTTAGTGAGTGGATTTGCTTGGTATTTATGGATCATGTGGTCTATGCCTGATATTGCCAATCAGTTTTTCACTAAACAATTGGATGAGACTTTTGTCAGCGGCACGCACATACAACCTTGGTACTGGTATTTGCTACACGCGGTCGAATTTTTTAGCCCCTGGGGTATTTTATTATTCCCTGCAGCTTGGTTCTTCTGGCGTCAACGACCTGAGCACGCGCTCATACGTTTAGCAGCGATTTGGTTGATGGTTGTGTTGGTCCTGCTGAGTATCACCGTGAATAAGCAAATCCAATATGCACTTTTACTGTTACCTCCAATATCTATTTTGTTGGCTTATTACTTCGTTCATGCTGGAGAGTTTTTGCAGCGAGCACACAGATTTCTAGGCATTGTTTTGTTAATGGCAGTTACTGGACTGGTGATTAATATCATTTGGAAACATCAGCCGAATCTTTCTTTGTTGGTATTGGGGGTATTTTTCGCGTTACCTTTCTGCGCTATGCGGTGGCAGGCGCAAAGCATGCGAAACTACTTATTGCTGAATGTCGCTTTGATATGGGCATTGTCAGCGAGCACAATTTATTTGTTGGCTGAACAATATTTCCTCAAAACTGAGGATAAGCAAGACATCAAAGTGTTAGCGCAACAATCAAAGCAATTGCGGCCGATGTTTCAATTTAAGCCGGGTAATGGCGCCATATCTTTTTATGCGGGTGACATCATTAAGGAAATATCACCTGCGCAATTGGATACTTTGATAACCCCAGGTAAACCCCTTTGGATGTTGACCAAAAATAGTGCTCAGTTCCCTGGAGTGAAATCCTCGGTTGAATTGCATAGTGGGAGTTGGGCTGTATGGCGATTAGAAAAATGACAGTATCGCAGAATCCTTTATTGGAGGCATCTAATGGGCATCAAACCCGCTTTGAGTTAGAACTGCATAGTGGCACTTTGCAAGTGAACGACGTAGTGAGAAAACTCCCTAATCGTCGTGTGGTGATGCATGGATGGATGGATGGCCGAGAGGTTTTTATTAAAGCTTTTCTTGGTCCGTCCGCTCAGCGTTATGCTGAGAGAGATTTGGCAGGTGTGCGATCATTTCAACAGGCTGGAGTATTGACGCCGCATCTCCATTATCAAGAGTACTCCTCTCGTTATCAATCGTGGATCTTGGTCTTTGAAGCAGTCAAGCAAGCAAACAGTGTGATGGAATATTATTCAAGCCACTCTCTGCAGGCTCGCTCTAATTTACTTAAGCAACTCTCTGCTACATTAGCAAAACATCACCATGCAGGCTTGATTCAAAAAGATATGCATCCCAATAACTTTTTGATACAAAAGCATCGCAACCAAGTAAAGATCTATTGCCTAGATGGAGACGCTGTGCGAGTTTTTCGCAAACTTACATATGCGCAAAGCATGCTGAATTTAGCTACTTTGTTGTGCAAGTTTGATGTGCTGGAAGTGAACAATCAATTGCCTGAGTATTTGCAAAGCTATGCAAAAGCCAGAGCATGGCAGCCATTTACTGAGCCGCAAATTCAGAATTTCAGGGATATGATGCGAAGTGCTAGGCTTGAGATGTTGTCGCAATATGCGGATAAAAAAGTATTTCGTGACTGCAGCGACGTAAAAGTGCAGAAAATAGCGCCGTATCTACTGAGATTATCAAAAAATATTTACACACAGGCTGAGAAATTAATTGACAGCATCTCAAGAGCATTCCAGCAATCAGACTATCTCAAACGAGGAAATACCTGCTCAGTAGTGCGATACCAAGTTAACCAGCAATCAATTGTAATCAAGCGTTATAACATCAAAAATATCTGGCATGGGTTGAGTCGTGGCCTACGCGCCTCCAGAGCGTCTCTTTCTTGGGGAAATGCACACAGATTAAATTTGTTAGGAATCCCCACTGGTCAACCTTTAGCATTGATAGAAAAGCGTATTTTTGGTTGGCAATTGCAATCCTATTTTATTTCCCGATTTGTACCTGGGCTAAGTTTAAAAGATTTGCCACAACATATGAATAAAACTCAGCTCAAGCAAGCCGCAGAGGCTTTGGCAGAGCTGTTCTACCGCATGCAC
The DNA here is from genome assembly GCA_009926205.1 of Methylophilaceae bacterium. GTDB lineage: Bacteria > Pseudomonadota > Gammaproteobacteria > Burkholderiales > Methylophilaceae > RFPI01. Next base: position 8,051 of record RFPI01000043.1, on the reverse strand, counting down.
TTGATTGGTATTTCCCATGGGGACTGTAAGTCGGATAATTTTAAATATGATCAGCACTGTTGGTGGATACTCGATTTGGATAGTATGCAGCAGCATTGGAGCGAAAAACGAGCTTCGCAAGCACATATTCGTGACTTGAAAAGACTATTTGCAAATTGGAAAGCGGATGACACCCTGTATAATGTCATGCTTTCAGCTTTTGCAAAGCGTTATGGGAATGACCCAGTGCTACGAATGGCTGGTCTACAATAAAACTACATATTGCGTTAGAGACTCTTGATGATAGTACTAGGTTTGTCCGGTGCCCTTGGGCATGATGCTTCGGCCGCAATTCTGGTCGATGGAAAGCTTATCGCGGCAGCGGAAGAAGAGCGTTTTATTCGAGATAAACACGCCAAAAATCGCTTTCCCTATGAAGCTGCCAAATTCTGTATGCAACAAGCAGGCGTGAGCCCTGAGCAAATAGATATCGTCGCTTTTCCTTATGCGGAAATTCCATTAAGTACAGCAGCTCGGTGGCACTATGCCAAACGTCACTGGTATGCGCCTGATCGCGCACTGGATGCGCTATTTAACGGCAACCGTCGTTTCCGTCGCAATCGAGATAAATCCCTACAATTGATGCAAGACCTTGGTCTAAGCAAGGCACAATTTGTTCCGGTAGAACATCATTTAGCACACGCTTCCAGTGCATATCATTTGAGCGGCTTTAGAGAAAAAACTGCGATTGTCGGGATAGATGGTAAAGGCGAATACGCCACCACATTTTTCGGCTACGGCGAAAATGGCAAGATACATAAAATCAAAGAATTTTATGACCCTGATTCACTTGGCGGGATGTATGGTGCTATTACTGAATATCTTGGGTTTGAGATGCTGGATGGCGAATTCAAAGTCATGGGCATGGCGCCTTATGGTGATGCCAAGAAGTTTGATTTAAGTCGTTTGGCCCGATTTGAGGACGGTGAACTCAAAATCAATACCAAGTTGGTCAATGTGGTGGGATTGCGCCGTTACAAAGAGAACGGTAAGGGTTTTTACTTTACCCCTGAACTGATCAAGTGGCTGGGACCAAAGCGCAACGGCGATGAGATAGATAATCCCTATATACACTACGCGGCGGCTGTACAGGCGCTGTTGGAAGATATTGCGCTTGAGATGATTGAGTATTATCTGGGCGACATTATTCGTGAGACTGGACGTATTGCCATGGCGGGTGGTGTGGCGCTGAATGTGAAATTGAACCAGCGCATTATTGCCATGCCGCATGTGAAAGAACTCTTTGTGCAACCTGCTTCTGGCGATAACGGTACATCACTGGGTGCTGCCACCTATGCCGCACATTTGGCAGGTGAAACCATACAGCCCATGCAACATGCCTATTTGGGACCAAGTTATACCACCGAGCAGTGCATACAAGCTTGTCAGCAACACCCCGCTAAGCCAGTATTCACGCGCTTAGAAGATGCCGCTAAAACAGGTGCCGAGCTATTGGCGCAAGGACATCCTCTGGCATGGTTGCAGGGTCGTATGGAATTCGGCCCACGTGCTCTAGGCTGCCGCAGCATTTTGGGTGACCCATCCCATCCTGGTGTGGCAGACCGTATTAACGCGCAAATTAAATATAGAGAGCGCTGGCGTCCTTTCTGCCCAAGTATGTTGGATACTGTCGCCAGTGATATTTTGCAGACAGAGCATCCTGCGCCCTATATGACATTTACCTTTGATGTTGCGGAACATTGGAAATCGCGGATTCCTGAAGTAGTGCATGAGGATGGCACTGCACGTGCGCAAATTGTGACGCAAGCGACTAATCCACGTTATTACGCATTGATTCAACAGCTAGAAAAGCTACGTGGCGTGCCGGTTGTGCTCAATACCTCTTTGAACCGTCGTGGTGAGCCTATGGTGTGCTCGCCTACAGATGCGTTGAATATGTTTTTTGGGTGTGACCTTGAGTATCTGATTATGGAAGATATATTGGTCACCAAAGTAGCACGTGAGGTTTAAATTCCCTAGTCAAAATAAGGTCGTTATCCTTTTGACCTAAGCTGTTTGAATCAGGATAATTGACTATTGATAGATTTATTTTGTTTTTTTATTTTAGATTGTTGATGCCATGAAACATATTCTGAGTGAAGTTACCGAACGTATCAGAGAGCGCAGTGCGCCTACACGATACGCCTATCTGCAACGCATAGAAAAAATGTCACAGCGTAATCGTGGCGCAGATCGTATGGGATGTGCCAATGTGGCGCATGCTTTTGCTGCTATGCCTAAAGAAGATAAATTCAAGGTGTTGGTAGAGAAATCCCCCAATATCGGGATTGTGACTGCATATAACGACATGTTGTCCGCACATCAGCCTTATGCGGCTTTTCCTGACATCATTCGTGCCGAGGCTTATAAGTTCGGTGCTACGGCACAAGTAGCAGGAGGCGTTCCCGCCATGTGTGATGGCATCACTCAAGGTGAGCCTGGTATGGAGCTTAGCCTTTTCTCTCGTGATGTGATTGCTATGTCCACAGCAGTTGCTTTGTCACATGATGTGTTTGATGCGGCCTTGTTGCTGGGCGTCTGCGATAAAATCGTGCCTGGCTTGTTGATTGGCGCCTTACACTTCGGTCATTTGCCCTGTGTATTCGTTCCTGCAGGTCCTATGAGTACTGGACTAGACAACACAGAAAAATCCAAAGTGCGTGAAAAGTACGCGCAAGGTTTGGTAGGACGAAAAGAGCTACTGGATTCAGAATCAGCTGCCTATCATGGGCCTGGCACTTGTACATTTTATGGTACGGCCAATAGCAATCAGATGTTGCTTGAAGCTATGGGCTTGCATATTCCTGGCGCGGCCTTTGTTCATCCGCATGATCCTTTACGTGCTTGCCTAACGAGAGAATCAGTTCGTGTGGTATTAGAAAATACTCTGAATAATCGCTATATGCCTATCGGTAAAATGGTGGATGAAAAAGTGATTGTGAACGCCATGGTGGCTTTATTGGCCACCGGTGGCAGTACCAACCACTGTATCCATTGGGTAGCAGTGGCTCGTGCGGCCGGTATCATTATCGATTGGGCAGATTTCAATAAGCTATCTCAAGCAGTTCCATTACTAGCTCGTGTGTATCCAAACGGCAAAGCGGATGTGAACCAATTCCAAGATGCGGGTGGTCCAGCATTTATCATTCGCGAATTGATTGAGGGTGGCTTTATGCACGAGGATGTGCAAAGTGTGGTGATTGGTGGCTTGCGTGATTTCTGTAAAAAGCCTAGCACTGATGGTGTCAAACTAACCTGGACCGAGTTACCAGAGGAAAGCCCAGATGAAACTATCGTGCGCAAAGCGTCCAAGCCATTTAGCGCCTCTGGCGGTTTGCGTCTATTACAGGGTAATCTGGGCAGATCGATTATCAAGAGCTCTGCAGTTCCTGAAGATCGCTACATTATTGAAGCACCCGCCATCGTGTTTGATGCGCAAGAGGAGTTGTTAGAGGCGTTTAAACGTGGCGAGCTGGAAAAAGATTTTGTGGCTGTAGTGCGTTTCCAAGGTCCAAAAGCCAACGGCATGCCTGAGTTACATAAGTTGACTCCACCATTATCCGTGTTGCAAGAAAAGGGCTTTAAAGTAGCGATTGTTACTGATGGTCGTATGAGTGGTGCATCAGGTAAGGTGCCAGCTGCGATTCATCTATCCCCCGAGGCTTCTGCGGGTGGCGCAATTGCCAAGATTCGTACCGGTGATTTGATTCGATTGAACGTGGTTGCTGGAACCCTAAATGCTCTAGTGGATGAGGATGTTTGGAAAGCGCGTGAAGTGGAAGAGTTGGATGATGCTAAACGCTTTAGCAATGCTCATGATATGGGTCGCGAATTGTTTGGTGGTATGCGTAAAAACGTACTCTCAGCAGAAGAAGGTGCTTGCACTTGGTTATAAAACAAACTGCAAGACGATAAAGATTTTGTTAATTTGAATAAAAGAAAGTTTTAATGAATACATTAGATTTAGCCAATCATGGCCCTGTCATTCCTGTCATCGTGATTAACCGTGTGGAAGATGCCGTTCCTATGGCAGAAGCATTGTTAGAGGGTGGTATCCGTGTATTAGAGGTTACATTGCGCACTTCATGTGCTCTCAAGGGCATAGAAGCCATCGCCAAGGCAGTGCCTGATGCGATCTTGGGCTCTGGCACTGTGCGTACTTTGCAAGATGCACAAGCATCAAAAGATGCAGGCTGTAGCTTTGCTGTGAGTCCAGGCTATACACATGAATTAGGTCAGCATGCTAGAAAAATTGGTTTACCTTTGTTGCCGGGTGTTTCTACTGGTTCAGAAATTATGCAAGCGAATGCCGACGATTATTATTTCTTGAAGCTGTTCCCAGCAGTAGCGGTTGGCGGTATCAATCTGCTCAAGGGGTTTGCAGGTCCTTTCGCGGATGTGAAATTCTGCCCGACGGGTGGAGTAACAGTTGAGTCCGCCCCACAATTTTTAGCTTTGCCTAATGTGGTGGTTTGCGGTGGCACTTGGTTAACTCCAGCGGATGCCGTTGCAAAAGGCGACTGGGCCCATATTACTAAACTGGCAAAAGAAGCAAGTGCGATTAAGGCTGCTGCTTAATGAAGCAGTAACTGAAAAAGGCTTTGGTGAAACAAAGCCTTTTTTGTTATGGTGCAATGTCAGCAACAGAGTAAATTTTGTGAAATATAGAATGGATCGCTTGGTATGAAATCTATAGCCAGCTATCAGACCATAGTGTTTGATTGTGATGGTGTGGTTTTGCATTCCAACTTCGCCAAAATTGATGCTTATCGTGAAATAGCTTTGCAGTTTGGTGCTAACCCTGAACAAGCTGAGCAACTGGTTCAACACCATATACGATTGGGTGGGATTTCACGATACCCAAAGTTTGAATATTTTTTGCGTGAAATTATGCAGACGCCAATCACGCAAGAGAAGATGCAGTGTTTATTAGATGGTTTCACTCAACTAGTAAGAGAGAAATTAAAGCACTGTCAGGTTTCTCCGCATTTGGCAGCATTGCGACAAGCAAGCACAAATGCAAAATGGATGATGATTTCTGGTGGAGATCAACAAGAGTTGCGCGATGTCATGCAACTTCGTGATTTGCAGAAATATTTTGATGCAGGGATTTTTGGTAGTCCTGATAATAAGCAGGCGATACTCTCAAGAGAGATTGCTAACGGTTGTTTGGTAAAGCCGGCTCTATTTATTGGCGATAGCCACTATGATTATTTTAGTGCGCATGCGGCACAATTAGATTTTGTTTTTTTACATGCATGGACCGATGTAGAAGACTGGCAAGCTTTCTGCCAAGAACATCAGATTGAAGTAATGGCAGATTTAGGTGAATTAATTAACTAAACATGATGATAAAACGATGAGTAAATATCGCCCCCAAGAAATTAGTGTGGTTGTGCCAGTTAAAAATGAGCAGGATAACGTGGCCAGCTTGATTGCTGAAATTGACGCCGCACTTAGCAAAGTGAAACATGAAATTATTTATGTGAATGATGGCAGCACTGACGCTACATTAAGCACATTGAAACAGTTGCAGAAGAAATATAAGCAACTGCGCGTGATTAGTCATCAACAAAGCTGTGGACAAAGTACGGCAGTGCGCACAGGGGTGAAGTTCGCTCGCTATGACTGGGTGGCAACTTTAGATGGTGATGGACAGAATAACCCTGCAGATATTCCCAAATTGATTGACGCTGTATCAGAGGGCGTGGAATTGGTAGGTGGCAATCGTCGGCTAAGTCGTCGTGATACCTTTATCAAGCGCATATCCTCAGTAATCGCCAATACCGTACGTTCCGCAATGTTACGCGATGACACCCCCGATACAGGTTGTGGGCTTAAATTATTTCAGCGCGAGGCGTTTTTAGATTTACCTTATTTCGATCATATGCATCGATTTTTACCAGCCCTCATTAAACGTCGTGGCGGAAAAATTGTTTCAGTCCATGTGCAGCATCGCAATCGCGAACATGGTAAATCCAATTATGGAACCATAGATAGACTTATTGTTGGGATAGTGGATTTGTTCGGTGTAGCTTGGTTGCAGCGCCGTGCAAAATTACCTAAAGCCAAAGAGGAATAATTGTGGAACAAGGTGTCGGTTTTTTTCTAGCGCATATCTTAGAATCTTTACTAAATTATATTCACGGTATGAGCAATGCCGATGTGCTATGGCTGGTAATCGGCCTGCTCCTGCTAGGCCAGTGTCTGTTTATGATGCGCTTTATTGTGCAATGGATACACAGTGAACGACATCAGAAAAGTTTGATTCCAGTCAGTTTTTGGTATCTGAGTTTGGCTGGTGGTTTAATTGTCTTGGCTTACGGTATCCATAAGTTAGATCCCGTCATTATTCTTGGGCAACTGCCTGGTACGATTGTGTATCTTAGAAATCTGATGTTGATACACAATGGTAAGGAAAACAACACTCCCCGTTGATACTTATGCAGAGACTTCCGCCTCTAATTGTCTTAGTCTCTACAGTCATTATTTCAATCTTGCTATTTGCAGCAATTGGAAGCATCCCTCTTAGTTCTCTCAATGAGGGCAGGCGAGCATTAGTCGTACAGGAAATGTTTCAGCATCATGCATGGCTATTACCTTCCATCAATGGCGAACTTTATCTTACTAAGCCCCCCCTATTTTATTGGATAGCTCTAGCATTTTCTCATTTATTCGGCGCTGTGACTGAATGGTCTTTGCGTTTGCCATCTGCGCTAGCGGCTGCTGCGGTATTGTGGCTTACCTACTTCATTGGGCGAAAATACTTTAGTACATATGTAGCCATTTTGGCGACGGTTTTGCTCGCTGCAAATCTTGAATTCGCATTGATGGCTAGACGTGCAGAAATCGAGATGCTGTTGACCTTATTTTGTATGGGGGCTTGGGTATGTTTCATACAATATATACAAACCAACAGTCAGCGCATGCTAATGCTCAGTTATGCCTTGCTGGCTCTGGCTGTCATGACAAAAGGCCCAGTAGCAATGTTGTTTGTTACCGTTCCGGCGATAATTTATGGTGTGGTATCTCGTGACAAATCGGTACTCCAATTCTTTACTCATTTACGCGCATGGCTAATTTTTATTATATTGGCTGGAACATGGTATTTGTTAGTCTCATGGCAACTAGGGTTTGATATTTGGGCTTCGGTAATACAACGAGATATGCTGGATAAAATGCAATCCGAAGCCAATGCAAAACCTTTTTTAAGTTATTTAGGGTGGATACTCGTTGATTTTTATTTCCTCATCACACTAATGCTTTGGCGCGGTAAAAACTTTATCCAACAACTCAAAAATAATAAACCTGCATTATTATTAATCTGGGGAGCACTGATACCTTTTATTGTTTTTAGCTTTTTTGCAAATAAACACACAAAGTATTTATTACCCATTTATCCATGGATTGCCCTGTTGTTAGCGTGGCATGTCAGTTTGATTGCACAATATGGACGGCAGAAATTCGCTCAAGGAATGTTGACACTCGTTTTAGTCCTTGCTACGACGGTAATGCTGTTTTATCTAGTATTTGAAAAACATTATTTTCAATATCGCTTTAGCGCCTTTAAGGACTTCGCCCTCTGGCATCAGCAGTTCGATGGTATCGAAATGGTCAGTTTAAAAGCAGTCGATAGCCGCTTGGTTTTCTATACAGGGAAACCGATTGCTGTAGTGCAGATGTCCGAATTAATCCAACGCGGCCAGCAGAAGCAGTCCATACTAGTTGTGGCTGAAGATAGTCCAATCAACTTCGATAAATCTATTGTGAGCTGTACAATGCAGACTTTTAAACCATACATAAAAAAAACAAAATCACTTTATGTGTATGGATTAGGTAAAGTGTGTGAGCAGGGAGATAAGGAACAATGAGGGTATTAGTTACCGGCGCAGCTGGGTTTATTGGTTTTCATGTGGTGTTGCAACTATTGGCGCGCGGCGACGAAGTTATCGGCATTGATAACCTAAATGATTATTATGATCCCGCGCTTAAGCATGCAAGATTGGCGGAAA
>RFPI01000042.1 GCA_009926205.1 Methylophilaceae bacterium | reverse complement strand
GATTTTTTGCAAAAAATCGTTGTAACACTTCAACCACAAATTCCATAGGGGTATAGTCATCATTCAGCAACAATACACTGTACATCGAAGGAGGCTTAGTCTTTGCCTTGTCGGTCAATAGTGCCGAGTCTTCTTGGTGTTTAATTCCTGCCATGTCATTACCCGCGTTAACTATTATTGTAAAAAAATCATTATCAAGATTACGAGTGAATATAGTCTAAATCTAAACCTATAACCTTGCGAGAGATTTTCTCATTACTAAACTGGCAATCTCACAATACGCACACTTTTCACAATTTTATCCTGTGTTTGCAGGATTTCTAAGGCGCAATGATCAATTTTGATGCTGGTGCCGGGCTCTGGTATATCCTCGAAACGCTCAAGGATTAAGCCATTTAGCGTTCTCGGGCCATCAAGCGGCAAATCGAGTTGCAATTTTTTGTTCAATTCACGCAAGCTAATACTGCCATCCAATATCCAGCTGCCATCTTCTTCCTCATGCAGGATGCTGGCACGGGTTGGAGATTGAGTAGTGAATTCACCAATAATCTCTTCCAATATATCTTCGAGTGTCACCAGCCCTTTCAGTTCACCGTATTCATCCACGACGAGCGCTAAACGTTGGTGTTTCTCTTGAAATTGTTGTATTTGGGCATATAAAGGGGTGCCTGATGGGATAAAGTAGGGCTCAATAATGGTTTCCAAAATCCCCTCTAGCGTGAGCTCACCATTACGCATCTGGTTGATAATCTTGCGTATATGCAGAATACCAATAATATCCTCTTGACTGCCTTGTCTCACCAAAATGCGAGTGTGATGGCTGCTGTTAATTTGTTGCAGCAACTCATCGAAGGGGCTATCGATATTCACCGCTTCGATTTGTGTATGCGCTGTCATCACATCATCCACGGTGGCCGTCTCTAAATCTAAAAGGTTGAGCAAGATGGCGCGATTTTTTTGTGGGATGTAGTGTCCTGCCTCACTCACGATGGTGCGTAACTCATCTGTCGAGATTGCTTGAGTTGCCTCTTTAAAATTGACTTTGATGCGCAGCAGTTTGAGCAAGCCTTGGACAAATAAATTGGTGAACCACAAAAATGGGTATATCAATCGGGTGAGTGGGTATAGCACATAGCTATAAGTTAAGGCTAAGCGCTCAGCATGGGCTGCGGCAATCACCTTGGGGGTAATCTCGCCAAAAATCAAAATGACCAAGGTGATGGCAATCGTGCCTAGCCATAAGCCAGTGGTGCCGTCTCCAAGAAGCCGTTGGCTCATATCATCACTGATAGTGGCTATGGATACGGCGGCAAAGGTATTGCCCAACAAAATCGCACCCAATAATAAATCAGTTTTATCGAGCAATAATTGCGCTAGGCGCGCTCCGCGATGACCATCATTCACGAGATGTCTCAGGCGATAGCGATTGAGTGCCATCAGGCAGGTTTCGGCACTGGAGAAAAACGCGGACAGTAACAGCAAGAAAACGAGGACTGCAATCTGACCGAAAATAGAGAGGTTATCCAAATGGGTTTACAACGATGAAGAACAAGCCTTGAGTGTATGTTTTGCTAGAAAATTGTCAAGGCTTGCGCTAACAGATTTATGGAAAAGGAATCTTGCAAATGCTGTTATGGCATCTCAGCTTGGTTGTTTTTCTTCTCTACGCCTGTGATTAGATTTTCACGAGACACCCCGAGGTACAAAGCAACTGGGCAAGCCACCAATACAGAAGAGTAGATACCGAACAAAATACCAATGGTCAGAGCCAAGGCAAAGTTGTGCAAGGTTTCGCCGCCAAAAAACAACATGGACAACACCATTAACTGGGTACAGAAGTGGGTGATGATAGTACGTGACATGGTGCGTGTAATGGCATTATCAATCACTGTAGTGACAGCCACTTTACGCATCTTACGGAAGTTCTCTCGAACTCGATCGAATACCACGACTGACTCGTTCACCGAATAACCTAATACCGCTAATACTGCCGCCAAAACCGTGAGATTAAATTCCCATTGGAAGAAGGCGAAGAAGCCCAAAATAATGACCACGTCATGCATATTGGCAATAATCGCGGCCACAGCAAAACGCCATTCAAAGCGCAAGGCCAAATACGCCACAATGCCGATAGACACGAGTAACAATGCCAATGCGCCATTTTCATAAAGCTCTTGGCCCACTTGGGCGCCGACGGTTTCAACGCGACGCATTTCAACTTGTGCATCGACATTGCGCAAGGCTGTTAATACTTGTTCAGACAGTTGTGCAGAGGTCACACCTTTTTTCAAGGGCAGACGTATCATCACATCTTTACTCGAGCCAAAGTTCTGCACGGTAGCCTCATTCAAGTCTATGCTCTCTACCGCTTGGCGAATTTGTGGCAAATTGGCTGCATGTGGATAGCTCACTTCAATGACGGTACCGCCAGTAAAATCAACGCCAAGATTGAGACCGCGCTGCGCCAAAAAGAATACTGCGAGGATAAAAGTAATCAAGGAAATGGCGGTAGTTAAACGGCCATAACTCATGAACGGGATATCACGTTTGATTCTAAAAAATTCCATAGTTTGATACGCCTTTAATTCGCTAATTTATTTAACTTGATACAGCTCAAGCAATATTGGGATTAACCAATCGTCAGTTTATTGATTCTGCGACGATAACCATAAATCAAATTCACCATCGCACGGGAGACGACTACCGCACTAAACATCGAAGTCAAAATCCCGAGTACGTGCACGACAGCAAAGCCTTTGACTGGGCCGGAGCCGAACATAAACAGTGCCAAGCCGGCGATCATGGTGGTCACATTCGAGTCCAAAATAGTATCGAATGCTCGGTCATAACCAGCATGAATAGCGGCTTGGGGGGTATTGCCATAGCCTATCTCTTCGCGAATACGCTCATTAATCAGCACGTTGGCATCAATCGCCATCCCCAGCGTCAGCGCAATCGCTGCTAAACCAGGTAGGGTCAATGTCGCTTGTAACATGGATAAGATAGCCACCAGTAACAGCAAGTTAATCCCCAAAGCGACAATCGAAACGCTACCAAAGATGAGGTAATACGCCACCATAAATATCGCGATTGCGGCAAAGCCCCACAGGGTGGAGTGCATGCCACGTTTGATGTTCTCTTCACCCATGCTTGGACCAACAGTACGCTCTTCGATAATTTCCATCGGAGCGGCGAGGGCGCCAGCGCGGAGCAACAGAGAGATATCGGTCGCTTCTTGCACGTTATTCATGCCAGAAATTTGTACACGACCACCGCCAATTTCTTCATTAATCACAGGGGCAGTAACCACTTCGGCTTGACCTTTTTCTACTAAGAGAATGGCCATACGTTTGCCCACATTGTCCTTCGTTACCTGACGGAAAATGCGCGCACCACGATTGTCTAGTGTGACGTGTACGACAGAGCGACCGGTTTGGGAATCGACTCCTGGACCAGCGTCGGTAATATAGTCACCGGTCAACTCCACTTTCTTTTTTAACAATAGCGGTTCACCGCCACGACCAACGAAGTACTCATCGCCGAACGGCACTTGACCTTTGCCAGCGGCCTCCAATGTTGCCGCATCACTTTTGTCTTCGTCGACCAAACGTACTTCTAGAGTCGCCGTGCGTCCCAAAATTTCTTTGGCTTTGGCTGTATCTTGTACCCCAGGTAATTGCACTACAACGCGATCTAAGCCTTGTTGTTGAATCACTGGCTCAGCGACACCCAATTCATTAATTCGGTTATGGAGGGTTTGAATATTTTGTTTCAGGGCAAACTCTTGAATGCGTGTTTCGGCGGCAGGGCTAAGCGTTGCAGTAATCGACAACTCACCATCTTTGATCATCAAATCAGGATAGTCACGACTGAGGATTTTTTCTGCTTTGGCTAATTCTTTGGCATCGCTAAAGCGGATCAAAATACTTTTTCCCTCTTTGGATACGCCGGTGTAAGAAATCCGCTCTTTACGCATGGTGGAACGGAAGTCATTGATATAGCGTTCGCTTGCCTGGTTCAGAGCAGCCAACATATCGACTTGCATCAAGAAGTGCACACCGCCACGCAAGTCTAGACCCAAATACATAGGCTTAGCACCCATGCTAGAAAGCCAGCTAGGAGAGCGAGAAATCAGATTGAGCGCCACTACATAATCTTTGCCCAAAGCATTCTTAAGGGCATCTTGTGCTTTGATTTGGGTATCGGTATCCGCGAACCTTACCTTGATACCAGTTTTATCCATCATCACGGCGTCATAGCTAATGCCAGCTTGCTTCAGAGCATCCTCAACCGCTTGCATGGCTTTAGCATCAAGCTGAGTGACATTTTTAGTTAAACTGACTTGGACGGCAGGGGCCTCGCCGAATAAATTGGGCACGGAATATAACAGCCCCATTAAGATGGCAAACACGACCAGTAAGTATTTCCAGAGGGGGTAACGATTCATCGCAATGCTCGCTAAAAGATGATTTGAGGGAATAAAATTAAAACAGGACTGTATCCAGTCCTGTCGTATTATTTGGCCTTGCTAGCTGTTTTTGTTGCTACAGCTTTATCTAATTTGGCTTGAATAGATTGTTTTTGCACACGAATGACAACGCCAGTAGCAATTTCAAGACTCACAATTTCATTATCAATCTTGTCTACCTTGCCTATCATGCCGCTGCTGGTAGAAACCTCGTCACCTTTTTTCAATTCAGCCAACATGGCGCGTTGGGCTTTAGCTTGTTTAAGCTGTGGTCTTAACAATAAGAAATAAAACAATACAAATATGATGGCAAACGGGAACATACCTTCTAATAGACTAGGGGCCGTTGCTTGGTCAGCAGCATAAGCAATACTCAATAACATATTTTCACTTTCCAACAAGATTAATTAATAAAGCTAATTTTGAATTTTAACATATTAAAACTGGCCATATCACCGCTAAGTCGCTTGCGTTATCTTTACTGGATTAGTCTAGCTAGCGGATTGTCTGCGGATCAGGGTTTGCTGTTTGAATTCAGCAAATTGATTTTGTTCAATGGCAAGCCGCATGCCAGCCATCAATTCTTGATAGTAATGAAGGTTATGCAAGGTATTGAGTCTGGATCCCAGCATTTCTCCCACACGATGCAGGTGGTGCAAATAAGCGCGGGAGAAGTTACGACAGGTATAACACTGACACTCAGGATCCAGCGGACTATCGTCTTGACGATAACGTGCGTTTTTTAATTTGATATCACCGTTACGGGTAAATAACCAACCATTACGGGCATTGCGGGTAGGCATCACACAATCAAACATATCCACCCCCATGCTTACCGCATCCAACAAATCTTCGGGAGTGCCAACGCCCATTAAGTAACGTGGTTTTTCGCGCGGCATTTGCGGTGCAGTATGCGCCAGTATGCGCAACATATCTTCCTTAGGTTCACCCACTGATAGGCCGCCAATCGCAAAGCCATCAAAGCCAATATCCACTAAGCCCGCTAAGGATTCATCTCGTAAAGATTCGTACATACCGCCTTGTACGATACCAAATAATGCATTGGGATTTCCTTCATGAGCTTGCTTGCTGCGTTGTGCCCAACGTAGGCTCAGTTGCATAGAATCTGCTGCAGCTTTTTCAGTGGCGGGATAGGGGGTGCATTCATCAAAAATCATGACGATATCGGAATTGAGTACGCGCTGAATACGCATCGATTCCTCGGGAGTCAAAAAACAACTATCACCATTAATTGGCGAGCGGAATTTGACCCCTTGTTCGGTAATTTTGCGTAAAGCCCCTAAGCTCCAGACTTGGAATCCGCCAGAGTCAGTCAATATCGGACCCTGCCAGCCAATAAATTGATGCAAGCCGCCAAAATGCTCTATCACCTCCAAGCCTGGTCTTAACCAAAGATGAAAGGTATTGCCCAAAATAATATGAGCACCAATTTCTTGGATTTCGACAGGGGAAAGCGATTTCACTGCACCATAGGTTCCCACTGGCATAAAAGCTGGGGTCTGCACTGTGCCATGTGCGAGACTGAGTGCGCCACGGCGTGCCGCACCGCTTTGGTGTGTGAGGGTAAATTGCATTTGAGCTCAGGGCAAAAAATCAAAGTCGCGATACTATCATATGCGGGCCTGCATCACTAAGCCCGCAGGGTTAAACCAAGGCAAAAACTGAATGTGTCATCAAAGACATGCTCGGGGAAGTTGCCGGCTTTGTTATACTAGCGGGATATCTATGTTGGAGTAAAACTGATGGTGGATAAAAATACGCTTGCACGCAAGCGCAATCCAGGGATCCAAAAATCTTTGCAAAAGCGTGGCATTTACTTGTTACCAAATTTGTTTACGGCAGCCTCATTGTTCTCTGGCTTTTATGCCATTGTGCAAGCGATGAATGGAAAGTTTGAGCATGCAGCGGTTGCAATCTTTTTAGCCATGGTGATGGATGGCTTGGATGGTCGTGTTGCTCGTCTCACCAATACTCAAAGCCCTTTTGGAGCAGAATTTGATAGTTTGTCCGATATGGTGTCCTTTGGTGTTGCGCCAGCCTTGATTCTATATGTATGGGCATTGCAACCTATGGGCAAACTTGGTTGGATTGCAGCTTTTATCTACTGTGCTTGTGCTGCGCTCAGATTGGCAAGATTTAATACCAAGCTAGATAGCTCTGATAAGCGTTATTTCCAAGGCTTGCCTAGCCCTGCAGCTGCTTCTTTAATGGCGGGGTTGGTGTATGTTTGTTTTGATAACGGGATTGCGGGTGATACCGTCTATGCGGCGTGGTTCAAAATGAAGTGGGTGGCATGGGCGATTACCGTATTTGCCGGGTTATCCATGATTAGCAATTTACGCTTTTATAGTGGCAAAGACATTAATTTGCGCGAAAGCGTGCCCTTTATTGTCATTTTTGTGTTTGTGATGGTGATGGCGCTGATTTCTTACAGCCCTGCCGAGGTATTATTTGTGGGAGCTTTGTTTTATTCGCTTTCAGGATATTTATCCGCCTTGATGCGTCGAAAAAACCTGGAAGAATAAAACGGTATTCATTAATTAAATTTATTGTATTCATAAAGTTATTCAAATTTACAGAAAGTAAAAGCGTGGTATGATGTGCTCCATGAAATATTCAAAGACATATCTCTTAAGTGCGGCAGGTGCTAATCAGACAGCACCTCGTGTGACTTTGTCCCACGCACTATCACCATTGCTTTTACTGCTGCGCTAGCGCGCAGACCATAACCCCCTACACACAGATTATTCACGCCCTTGTCCTCTGTTAGGAAGACAAGGAATGTAAAAGATTTTTAAATGGAATGAAAAAGATGAACAGCAATCAGTTGATTATTTTTGATACCACCTTGCGCGATGGCGAACAGAGTCCAGGTGCGGCAATGACCAAAGAAGAAAAAGTAAGAATTGCACGACAACTGGAAAAGTTAGGCGTCAACGTGATAGAGGCTGGGTTTGCCGCAGCGAGTCCTGGGGATTTTGAAGCGGTGCGTGCCGTTGCCGAAGTGATTAAAAACTCTACCGTATGTTCATTGGCGCGTGCTAATGAAAACGATATACGTCGTGCCGGTGAGGCGATCAAGCCTGCGCAAAAAGGCCGTATTCATACCTTTATCGCTACCTCACCTATTCATATGGAAAATAAATTACGGATGACGCCAGACCAAGTGCTGGAGCGTGCGGTGCAGGCAGTGAAATGGGCCTTGGAATACACCGATGATGTCGAGTTTTCTGCCGAGGACGCGGTTCGCTCCGAGATTGATTTCTTGGTTAAAGTTTTCGAGGCGGTGATTGATGCAGGTGCAAAAACCATCAATGTGCCGGATACCGTTGGCTACTCTATCCCTGCATTGTGGGGTGAGCGCATGGCGACCTTGATTAAGCGAGTTAAAAATTCTGACAAGGTGGTTTGGTCTACCCATTGCCATAATGATTTGGGTATGGCGGTGGCCAACTCATTGGCAGCAGTGATGGGCGGTGCGCGTCAGGTGGAATGTACGATTAATGGCTTGGGTGAGCGTGCAGGTAATGCTAGCCTTGAGGAAATCGTGATGTCAGTCAAGACGCGTCGCGATGTATTCAATTTAGAAACCACTATTGATACGACACAGATAGTCGCTACCTCTAAATTAGTATCGACGATTACAGGTTACCCTGTGCAACCCAATAAAGCAGTCGTGGGTGCCAATGCTTTCGCGCATGAGAGCGGTATCCATCAGGATGGCGTGCTTAAATTCCGTGAAACGTACGAAATTATGCGTGCAGAAGATGTGGGTTGGAATGCTAACAAGCTCACTTTGGGTAAATTGTCAGGCCGCAATGCTTTCCGCGCACGTTTGGAGGAATTGGGTATCGCTTTATCCAGCGAGGAAGCTTTGAATGCCGCTTTCGCTCGCTTCAAGGAGTTGGCTGATAAAAAGTCAGAAATTTTTGATGAAGATTTGCAGGCTTTGGTCAGCGATGAATTTGTAAGTGCGGATTCAGAAAATTTTAAACTCAGCTACTTACAAGTTTGCTCACAAACAGGCGAAACCCCCTATGCCACGGTCGCAGTATTGGACAATGGCAGCGAGAAGCGCGCTGAAGCTGAAGGTGGCGGTCCAGTTGATGCCTCGTTTAAAGCGATAGAGAAAATTATTAATAGTGGGGCAGAGTTGTTGTTGTATTCCGTCAACAACATTACCAGTGGTACTGATGCGCAAGGCGAAGTGACCGTGCGATTGTCCAAAGGTGGACGTATCGTGAATGGGCAAGGCGCAGATACCGATATTGTGATTGCCTCTGCAAAAGCTTACTTGAACGGCTTGAATAAACTTTATTCCAAAGCCGAGCGAGCTCACCCGCAAGTGTAATGTGAGATGCGCCCTCCTCGCGAGGGCGTTTTTTTAAAAAGTATTCCAGTTAGATTAAGGTTTGTACGGGGTCATTTTGAATTTAGCAATTTTCGATTTAGATAATACTTTGTTAGCCGGTGATAGTGACTATCAATGGGGTGAGTTTTTGATAGAGATTGGCGTGCTAGATCGTCAGCAACATCAAGCCACAAATGACCAGTTTTATGCAGATTACAAAGCAGGTAAGCTAGACATCATGGCGTTTTTGGCGTTTCAATTACGTCCATTGCATGAGCATAGCCGTCAACAACTTGATCAGTGGCATGCGCAATATATGCGTGAAAAAATTACCCCCATGATGACGCAGAAATCTCGCGCCTTAGTCGAGCAGCACAGAGCTGCTGGGGATGAACTTTTGATTATTACTGCGACCAACTCATTTGTGACCGGACCGATTGCGCAGGCTTTTGGCATTCCCAACCTGATTGGTACTGATCCTGAGCAAATAGATGGCCAATTTACTGGCAAGGTGGCGGGTTTACCTAGCTTTCAAGAAGGCAAAGTGACTCGCTTATATGATTGGTTGTCTGCGCGCGGACAGGCGCTAGCCGACTTTGAAAAAGTGTATTTTTATAGTGACTCGCACAACGATTTGCCTTTATTGCGCTTAGTGAATCATCCGGTGGCAGTCAATCCAGATCCCATTTTGCAGGCCGAGGCAGAACAAAAAGCTTGGCCAATAATGAGTTTGCGAGATTAATTAAATCTGAATTAAGGCAAGGCAAGGATTAGCGATTGAGCAAAATCTCTAATACAAACTTACTGCCTAAATAAGCCAGTAATAGCGATAGAAATCCCCACAATGTCCAACGAATGGCGGTGCGACCGCGCCAACCATAACGCACACGACCAATCAGTAATGCGCCATAGATCAACCATGACAAAATGGTGAATACGTTTTTATGATTGAAACGTAGCGGTTGATGGAAGATTTGTTCAGAAAACAACATGCCAGTAATCAGGGTTACGCTCAGTAACACAAAACCTGCAGCCACCATCTTAAATAACATACTCTCCATGACCATTAAAGGCGGAAAGTCAGGTAACTTGATAATGCTTTGACGCAAATGCAGGTTGCGCTCTGCAGTCGCCATTAACAGTGCGTGTAAAGCGGTAAAGGTAAATAGGCTATAAGCCAAGAAGGCAATGCAAATATGGGTGATAAACAATGCTTGTTGCTCATATTGCAGCCAATGCGTTTGCAGAGACCAACCTTGAATCAGCACCATCAGTGTCGCTGGAGGCAGAACAAAAGCTTGCAAACTGTGTACATGATGCCGGAGATTAAATAACCAATAGATAAGTACTGTCAGCCAAAGTATGGTGGCGCTGGCATTCGCTACCGTTAAATTCAGTCCCCAAGCAAAAATATCTTGCCACAACAGAAGTCCTTGGCCGATGAGGGCTAAAGCGACTAATCCACTGTGAATATTTAAGCGTGTGCTGGTAGGTGATTGATTGGTACGGTTAATCGCCAGCCAATAGTCAATCGCAACCCCGCCAAACAGCAGCGCAACAATCAGATAGGGTAACAGCAATCGGGTGTGCATAATTTAGGTTAAAATATGAAGCATTAAAGATATCACTATAGCATGAGCCGTCAAGCAAGATAACCATCTCACTGTCCGCAATTTATAAGACTTCAGAGGAAACTATGCTGGAAAATTTAAGCACTCGATTACAAGGCGTCATCAAGAATCTTCGTGGCCAAGCCAGACTAAGCGAAGAGAATATTGCCGACGCCATGCGTGAAGTCCGAATGGCTTTGCTCGAGGCCGATGTGGCGTTGCCCGTCGTCAAAGACTTTATTGCTCAAGTAAAAGAGCGTGCTCAAGGACGAGAGGTATTGAGCAGTTTGACCCCAGGTCAAGCGGTGATTCAGGTGGTTCACGAAGAACTGACCAAGCTGATGGGAGAGCAAAATGCAGCTCTAAATCTAGCCGCAGTCCCACCAGTTGTCATCTTGATGGCAGGTTTGCAAGGTTCTGGTAAAACCACCACCTCTGGCAAGCTTGCCAGATTACTCAAAGAGCAAAAGAAAAAAGTCTTGTTAGTGAGTGCTGACGTTTATCGTCCAGCCGCGATAGAGCAGCTAAAAACTTTGGCTAAGCAATTGGACGTAGATTGCTATGACTCCAATGCTCAGCAAAAACCATCCTTGATTGCACAAGAGTCACTGCAATTCGCAAAGAAATATTTTTATGATGTGGTGATATTCGATACCGCAGGTCGTTTGGGTATTGATCAGCAAATGATGGATGAAATCAAACAACTCCATCAACTGCTTCAGCCGACAGAAACCTTGTTTGTCGTTGACGCGATGCTGGGTCAGGATGCAGTGAATACTGCGCGTGCTTTTGGCGATGCCCTGCCACTGACAGGGATTATTTTGACCAAATTGGATGGTGATGCGCGAGGCGGTGCTGCCCTTTCTGTGCGTCAAATCACAGGCAAGCCAATCAAATATATCGGTGTCAGCGAAAAAGTTGATGGGCTAGAGCCCTTCCACCCAGAACGTATGGCGTCTCGTGTATTAGGCATGGGCGATGTGCTGTCCCTCATCGAACAGGCGCAAAAAAATGTCGATATGGAAGAAGCCAAGAAACTGGCTGATAAGGTCAAATCAGGTAAAAACTTTGATCTTGAGGATTTCAAAGCGCAAATGGTGCAAATGCGCAAGATGGGGGGTATGGGTGCTTTAATGGATAAATTACCCAGTCAAATGACCGGTATGGCCGGAAAAATCAACCCTGATGATGGCGATAAAGCGATTAAAAGGATAGAAGGCATCATAAATTCTATGACACCAATGGAACGTCGTAAGCCAGAGATAATCAAAGCAACTAGAAAACGCAGAATTGCCATGGGTGCCGGGGTGCAAGTGCAAGAAGTTAATCGCTTGCTCAACCAGTTCGAAGAAACCCAAAAAATGATGAAAATGTTCTCCAAAGGCGGCATGGGGAAACTCATGCGTACCATGCAGGGTAAATTTCCAGGAATGCGTTAGTTTTAGTATTGACGAGCACTTGTCTTTTCAGGATAATTGCGCGCTTTCGACGAACACACGCTTGTGTGTAAGTCAGGGGGGCTGTTAGCTCAGTCGGTAGAGCAGCGGACTTTTAATCCGTTGGTCGCGCGTTCGAATCGCGCACAGCCCACCAAATTTGTATTAATAAGTAATGGTTACTTGTAAAAGTAGCCATTTTTTTCGTCCAAAATTTCAATACATACCTGATGTGTGATTTTAAGTGTCAATTCATTTGACGGTCTATTGGTCGGGATTCACGACAATTTGGAATTTGGTGTGGGAT
>RFPI01000041.1 GCA_009926205.1 Methylophilaceae bacterium | reverse complement strand
AACATGTTCGCTTCCAAACAATGAAAAATACTGGGCATTTTTCGTTTCTAGACAATCCTTCTGCCTCTGCGAAAATTATTTTGGGACATTAAATAAAAGGCTATGCATGAGCATTAAAATCTCATCTCGTTATCGTTCTGTTATTTAGGTTGGTCACTGGTGTTCCCATCAATAATCTATATGGCGCCATTAAACCGCACATCAGGGTTATATTGAAATTTCAGACAAAAAAATAGCCACGTTTTCACGTGGCTATTTTATTGATTTGGTGGGAGATCGGGGGTTCGAACCCCGGACAAACGGATTAAGAGTCCGCTGCTCTACCAACTGAGCTAATCTCCCCCAGAAAGAAGCTTGAAGAGGCGGCAATTATCAAGACTATGCGCTAAACTGTCAACTGTAAGCCATATGACTAGATGAGAGCATAAGCATGACCATACGCACCATTTCCACCCCTGGGTTTAACGACCAAAAACCGGGCACTTCTGGCCTGCGCAAACGCGTCAAGGTTTTCCAACAGCCACACTATCTAGAGAACTTTGTCCAAAGCGTGTTTGATACGGTGCAAGTGCCTGCCGGTGCGACCATTGTTTTGGGTGGCGATGGTCGTTTTTATAACCGCGAGGCGATTCAAGTCATCTTAAAGATGGCCGCAGCGAATGGTGTGGGTCGTGTTTTGGTGGGTCAGGCGGGTATCCTGTCGACACCTGCTGAGTCTTGTGTGATACGCAAGTATCAAGCCTTTGGCGGTATGGTGTTATCAGCCAGTCATAACCCAGGCGGTCCTGAGGGTGACTTTGGCATTAAATTTAATATTCAGAATGGCGGCCCTGCCCCAGAAAAAATCACCGAAGCGATTTTTGAGCGTGCTAAACAACTCCGTGAATACCGCATCCTCGAGGCTGCCGATATTGAGCTAGACCAATTAGGCACTTATGCATTGGGCGATATGCAGGTTGAGGTCATCGATGCCGTGCGTGACTATGCCGACTTGATGGAGGAGATCTTTGATTTTGCCGCCATTAAGGCTTTATTTGCCGCTGGTTTCCGTATGAAGTTTGACGCGATGCATGCGGTGACCGGTCCTTATGCCCGTGAAATCTTTATCCGTCGTTTGGGCGCGCCAGCCGACAGCATTATGAATGCCAATCCCCTACCCGACTTTGGTGGCGGTCACCCCGACCCCAACCTGACTTATGCGCATGAGTTGGTAGAAATTTTATACGGTGCCCAAGCACCCGAGTTTGGTGCGGCATCAGATGGCGATGGTGACCGCAATATGATTTTGGGCAAACATTTTTTTGTCACGCCTTCAGATAGCTTGGCGATTATTGCCGCCAATGCCACTTGTATCCGTGGCTATCGCGATGGGATTGCCGGCGTGGCGCGTTCTATGCCGACCAGTGGCGCGGTGGACCGTGTCGCTAAAGCGCTGAATATTCCTTGTTTTGAAACGCCTACCGGTTGGAAGTTTTTCGGCAACTTGATGGACGCGGGCAAAGTGACCTTATGTGGTGAGGAGAGTTTTGGCACCAGCTCTAGCCATGTCAGAGAAAAAGATGGTTTATGGGCAGTCTTGTGCTGGCTGAATATTTTGGCGGTGAAACGCTTATCGGTTGAGCAAATCGTGATGGCGCATTGGCGTGAATTTGGTCGCAATGTGTATTCGCGCTTGGATTATGAAGATTTGCCGGTGAGCCAAGCCAATCAGTTGATGCAACATGTGACCGAGCAATTCGCCCATCTGCCCGGTCAACAATTAGGCAGTTATCGCGTGCATGCTTGCGACAATTTTAGTTATACCGATTCGATTGATGGCTCGGTCAGTCGCAATCAAGGCTTGCGCATTTTATTCGAAGACGGCTCACGCATCGTAATCCGTCTCTCTGGTACAGGCACCGAAGGCGCGACACTGCGCATTTATCTCGAGGCATATGAACCAGACACCAGTCGCCATGCCTTGGACGCACAGGAATTGCTCAAAGAACTGATTCAAATCGCGTTGAATTTGACGCAATTGCAAGCGATTACCGGTCGCGACAAACCGACAGTGATTACTTAAACCTCGTCTATCCAAGCCTGCTGGATGGCTTCTAGGATACGCTCACTGCTTTTGTTAGGGTCGTCACTAAAGCCCGGCAAGGCCATCACCCACGTGTGTAAATCAGTAAAACGAATAAATTGCGGGTCTACATCTGGGTGATGGTCGAGCAATAATTCAGCGATTTGTTGTACATCTGTCCATTTCATGGTGTTACTCCAAACTTTTTCATACGGTTTTATCCAGCCATTCATTTTCAATACATGGCATAGACGATGGAATTAATCCTTCAGTTTCCTCTCTATACTCACTTACTCATGGGCTTAATACTGAGAGCTGCCCCTGAATTATACGTTCCCTGCCACATCTTAACTTGTTGCGATGTGCTAAAATATGCAGGTTTTTTTACTCCCAATTTCACCCGTTAATTAGAGAAAAGATTATGTTTAGCACCAGTAAAACCTTGAGCGTCGTTGATCCAGAATTATGGAAATATGTTGAGAACGAGCGTGTTCGTCAGGATCAGCACATTGAGTTGATTGCTTCTGAAAACTACACCAGCCCTGCAGTGATGCAGGCGCAAGGCTCACAACTGACTAATAAATACGCCGAAGGCTATCCTGGTAAACGCTTTTACGGTGGTTGCGAATTTGTCGACCAAGTGGAGCAACTGGCGATTGAACGAGTCAAAGCCTTATACGGTGCTGAATATGCCAACGTGCAGCCGCACTCAGGCTCACAAGCCAACCAAGCGGTGTACTTTTCTATCTTAAAACCGGGTGACACGATTATGGGCATGAATCTTGGTCATGGCGGTCACTTGACCCATGGCTCCCCTGCCAACTTGTCCGGTAAGTTATTCAATATCGTGGCCTATGGTCTAAACGAAAAAGAAGAAATCGATTACGACGAGATGGAGCGTTTGGCTGTCGAGAACAAACCCAAGCTGTTGATTGGCGGTGCTTCTGCCTATGCTTTGCGTTTTGACTGGGAGCGTATGGCGCAAATCGCTAAAAAGGTGGGTGCATATTTTATGGTCGATATGGCGCATTACTCTGGCCTGATTGCTGGTGGCGTATATCCCAATCCTGTTCCTCATGCTGACTTTGTCACCTCGACCACACACAAGACTCTGCGTGGTCCACGTGGCGGCATTATCTTGGCCAAAGCCGAGCATGAAAAAATGTTGAATTCCAATGTCTTCCCTAGCCTACAAGGCGGCCCGTTGATGCACGTGATTGCGGGCAAAGCAGTCGCGTTTCTTGAAGCGTTGCAACCTGACTTTAAAGCCTACCAACAGCAAGTGGTAGTGAATGCGCGCGTCATGGCTGAAACTTTGGCACAGCGCGGCGTGCGGATTATTTCTGGCCG
The DNA here is from genome assembly GCA_009926205.1 of Methylophilaceae bacterium. GTDB lineage: Bacteria > Pseudomonadota > Gammaproteobacteria > Burkholderiales > Methylophilaceae > RFPI01. The sequence goes on along the minus strand of RFPI01000041.1, from coordinate 8,861 downwards.
CACTGAGTCCCATGTTTTCTTGGTGGATTTACGTCCTAAAGGCCTCACTGGTAAAGCTGCTGACGCATTCTTGGGTCAAGCGCATATTACGGTGAATAAGAACGCGATTCCGAATGACCCAGAAAGTCCATTTGTCACCTCAGGTATCCGCATTGGCTCTCCAGCTATCACCACCCGTGGCTTCAAAGAAGCAGAAGCCGTTCAAGTGGCGAATCTGATTGCTGATGTGTTGGACAACCCAGAAAACAGTGCAGTGATTGAAGCCACCAAACAAAAGGTGCATGCCCTGACTGCCCAATTCCCGGTTTACGGAGCCTAAGTGGCTGAGTGCATCAGTCGCTCGCATAAAGGAACTCGTCGATGAAATGCCCTTTCTGCGGGACTGATGATACCCAAGTAATCGACTCTCGCGTCAATGACGAAGGCGACGCAATTCGTCGCCGCCGTCGTTGCAGCCAATGTGACAAACGCTTTACTACTTATGAGACAGCTGACTTACAACTGCCGCAAGTAGTCAAACAAAACGGCACGCGTGAGGAATTTCTGCGCGAAAAATTACGCAGCTCATTTACCCGTGCTTTGCACAAACGTCCCGTTCCCACTGAATATGTTGATCGCGCGATTGAGCACATCGTGCAAAAAATCTTGGCACGCGGTGAACGTGAAGTCAGCAGTCGCGACTTGGGCGAGATTGTCATGCAAGAATTAAAACTCATGGACAAGGTAGCTTATATCCGCTTTGCCTCTGTGTATCGTAGCTTCCAAGACGTCGACGACTTTAGTGACGTCATTCGCGACCTAGACAAGCCCAGCAAAGCTCGCCCCAAAAAATCCTAAATCATGATGTGGACCGCTGACGATTATCGCTACATGTCCCAAGCGCTGAAACTAGCGCAACAAGGCTTGTACAGCACCAGCCCCAACCCTAGGGTAGGTTGCGTTATCGTGCAGCAAGGTCAAATCATCGGACAAGGTGCTCATCTTCAAGCTGGACAAGCGCATGCAGAGGTCAACGCCTTGCGTGACGCCATGCAACATCACCCGGACAAAATTGCTGGCAGCACGGTATATGTGACGCTTGAGCCCTGCAGTCACCATGGCCGCACCCCGCCCTGCGCCCAAGCGCTGATAGAGGCGAAAGTAGGCAAAGTAATCGCCGCCATGCAAGACCCCAATCCGCTGGTCGCGGGCCAAGGATTAGCCCAACTGCAACAAGCCGGCATAGCCACTGCAGTCGGTTTGCTGCAAGATCAAGCCGAAGCCTTGAATATGGGCTTTGTTAAACGCATGCGCCATCAACGTCCTTGGGTCAGAGTCAAAATCGCCGCCAGTCTAGACGGCAAAACGGCTCTCAGCGATGGTCAAAGTGCATGGATCACCAGTCCAGAGGCGCGCTTAGATGTACAGCATTGGCGGGCGCAATCTTGTGCCATTTTGACTGGCATAGGCACCGTCATCCATGACGATCCCAGATTGAATGTGCGTGATATCTCTACCCCCAGACAACCCCTCAAGGTGGTCGTCGACAGTCAGCTCAATATGCCGACGCAAGCACAAATACTGAGTTCTGGGAGTACTTTGATTGCCTATGCACAAGACGCACAGCAACGCGCCCAATCATTATTGAATCTAGCGGGTGCGGAGAAATCTGATGCAAAAACATCCGCAGCACTCTCAAACGATATTGCCTTATTGCCACTTGCCAACGCACAACAGCAAGTAGACTTGCCTGCCCTGATGCAGCATCTTGCGCAAATGGGGATCAATGAAGTGTTGGTTGAAGCAGGAAGTCGATTAAATGGCGCCTTGTTACAAGCTAAATTGGTAGACGAGTTGATTGTCTACCTTGCCCCGCATCTGATGGGTGGCCAAGCCATGGAAATGTTTGCCGCACCTATCCTGCAAAATATGGATGCGCGAGTTTCGTTACAATGGAAGGATATGCGTCAAGTTGGACGTGACCTGCGCCTGATTGCGCGTCCACAATATCATGATGCTGATTGATAGCCATTGCCATCTAGACGCCGCAGAATTTCAAGGGCAGCAGCCTGAGCTCATTAAACTAGCTGTCGCGGCAGGTGTGCAGACCATCGTTGTTCCAGCGGTTGACCGAGACAGCTTTGCACGTGTCAGCGCACTAGCTGAGTCCCCACACTGCGTTTATGCTTTAGGGATACACCCTATGTATATCATGCACGCCCAGGCTGACGATTTGCGGGCGCTTGAACAATTGCTCGCCCAAGCGGATCCACGTCTTGTTGCCATCGGTGAAATTGGGCTCGATTACTTTGTCCCCTCGCTTGACCGCGATAAGCAGCACGAATTTTTTGTTGCGCAATTAAAACTGGCGCAACGTTATGACTTGCCAGTGATATTGCATGTACGCCAAGCCATCGATGATGTACTTAAATACTTGCGTCGTCATCCAGTCAGAGGGGGAATTGCGCATGCGTTTAATGGCAGTATGCAACAAGCAGAACAATTGATGGCCATGGGATTTAAATTGGGGTTTGGTGGCGCTTGTACGTATACGCGTGCGAGTAAAATTCGTAAGCTTGGTGCTGAACTTCCACTTGACAGTATCGTTTTAGAAACGGATGCGCCTGATATACCACCTTCATGGCTAGAAAATGGCGAATATAATCGCCCACAGGAACTCCTTAAAATTGCCGATGTCATCGCTCAGCTTAGGGGCATATTAGTGTCGCAAGTGGCTGAAATTACAACGAAGAATGTATGCGAAGTTTTGCCAAAATTGGCTAAGTTATACACACCAGCTAAAGTGCTACTTTAACATTTTGAAAAAAATGTTAATAATCCAATAACATACGATAAGTCATTGTTTTTAAATAGGAAAATATCAGATTATTTTTTAAGCGAATGAAAAAAACCTATATAAAATCATGAGTTACAATTTTATGACACAACAATCCACACTTTTATCCACAGATTTTGTGGATTGTAATTTTGCACTCAGAAAGCCATTTAACTTGCAAGGGTTTTTACAAATTTTTTATGAAAATTAATGGAAAAAATTATCGGACCATTTGGCATCAATGGCTTACCCAAAATGGTGCAAAAAATAAAGCTTTGATTGTCGAATATATCAATCAAAATAAATTGCCGCATCAGTTACTCACCGAACAAGCCCAAAGCTATCAGCAAATTATTCATGCAATTTCTAGCATGCAGGTAAGAGGCGCTCCCTTAATAGGGGCGAGTGGTGCTTATGGTATGGCTCTGGCTTGTGCAGAAAATCCCAGTGATGAGGCACTCAAGCAAGCGGCACACGAATTAATCAGTGCCCGCCCAACGGCGGTTAATCTGAGCTGGGCGGTGCAGCGCATACTACAAGCGCTATTAACCCAAGCCGAGTCAGAACGATTTGAATATGCGGTAGAGCTATGCAGTCAACTGTGTGATGAAGATGTGGCACTCAATCAAGCCATAGGTCAACATGGTTTGTCATTGATTCAAAGCTTGGCGAAATCCAAGCCGTTTCAACCAGTACATATCCTGACCCACTGCAATGCTGGCTGGCTGGCCACCGTGGATTGGGGTACCGCCCTTGCCCCGATTTATGCGGCATATGACGCCGGTATCGATATCCATGTCTGGGTGGATGAGACCCGACCCCGCAACCAGGGAGCCGCATTGACAGCGTGGGAATTGGCTCAGCATGGTGTCGCGCACACCGTCATTTGCGATAACGCAGGTGGACATCTGATGCAACATGGTCAAGTCGACATGGTCATCGTGGGCGCTGATCGGGTCTCGCGTCATGGCGATGTATGTAACAAGATTGGCACTTATCTCAAGGCACTGGCTGCCCATGCCCATCAAATTCCTTTTTATGCCGCTGTTCCCTCTCCTACTATCGATTGGCAAGTCGAACAGCCGCTGAAACAAATTCCAATTGAAATGCGTAGCCCTGACGAAGTGCGTTGGGTCTCTGGTATCGATAGAGATGGCAAACTGAATAGCGTGAATATCATGCCGGAAGCCAGTCCGGCACTAAACCCTGCTTTTGACGTCACCCCTGCACACTTGGTGACAGGGATTATTACTGAGCGCGGCGTCTTTGCCCCATCACAATTAGCCGCGGGCTATCGGGAGTCAGCATGAGAGAAGCACTACTCACAATGTGTCAGCGTCTAGAACAACTAGGGTTGAATAAGGGCACCTCGGGCAATGTCAGCTTGCGCTGTGAGCAAGGCTTTTGGATTACTCCCTCGGGTAAAGCCAACGCCGAGTTACAAGCAGAAGATATGGTATTGATGGATTTGGCAGCAAACTGTTTAAGCGCTGGCAAGCCCTCTAGTGAATGGCGCTTTCACCGTGACATTTATCAAGCCAAACCTGAGGTGCAAGCGGTGGTGCATACCCACTCTATGTTTGCCACTAGCTTATCTTGTCTACGCAACGATATTCCTGCTTTTCATTACATGATTGCAGTTGCAGGCGGAGACAGCATACGTTGCGCCCCCTATGCCCTGTTTGGCTCTCAAGCGCTATCTGACCATGCCTTGCAAGCCTTACAACAACGCCATGCTTGTTTACTCGCCAATCACGGCATGATTGCCACTGGGCGCTCTGCACAACATGCGCTTAGTGTGGCACTAGAAGTAGAAACACTATGCGAGCAATATTGGCGGGCTTTGCAAGTGGGTCAGCCGCATATCCTGAGTGATGATGAAATGCAGCAGGTGTTTGAGCAATTTAAAGGTTATGGGGATTGGGGCAAAAACAACGCCTAATACAATTCAACTTATTAAGCGCACCAATCTGCATCAGGTAACTGATGGAATACCTGTTTCAAGCCCTCTGACCAACCTTTTCTCAATGCCTGAAAATAAGCATCATTCTCTGCCACACGTTGATAACACTCAGTATGCAAACTGTCAGTGCGGTACACCAGCAAATCGATAGGCGCAGCCACCGAAATATTACTTTTGATGGTCGAGTCAAACGATATCAAAGTACATTTCACCGCATCCATCATCGAGGTGTCTGCTTGTATGACGCGGTCGATAATCGGTTTTCCATACTTGGTTTCGCCTATCTGAAAATACGGCGTCTCTTGGCTGGCCTCAATAAAATTGCCGGCATTGTAGATATTGAATAAGCGTGGACGCTCACCTTTAATCTGCCCTGCGACTAAGATGCTGGCATGAAATTCTGCATGGTGATGCTTAAGATGTTCAGCATCACGTTTAAACACCTCACGCACCTGATCACCGACCAACTCAGCGACCTCAAACATCGAGTTGGCGTTATACAAATGGCGTTGATGGTCGTCGTCGAGCAGCTCTTGTAATCGCGTCACCACGGATTGAGTAATCGCCAAATTACCCGCCGTGAGTAATACAATCACGCGTTCGCCTTTGACCTCAAATCTATGCATCTTGGGAAATACCGCCACTTGATCGACGCCAGCATTGGTGCGGGTATCTGACGCCAGCACCAAGCCCTCATTCAATAACAAACCTACACAATAGGTCATAGACTCTCCTCAATATTTATTTTTTATCATTTGAATATTTACTGCTGTTGGCTTTGTGCCATTTGCGCTGCTAGTCCAGGATTCAAGCTATTTACGTGCACTTGTGCCTGCATTTGCTCATCGCCACCTCCAACGCGTATGCCACTCACCGGACAAGCGTCGTGATAATCCAAGCCAGTCGCTAATCGGACATGACTACCATTGATATGACTGCAATTGGACACATCCACACTGACCCATCCCAGTTGTTCTATCCATGCATCCGCCCACGCATGACTCTCTAGCAGGTGCCCATCTTGGGTATACAGATAGCCACTGACATATCTGGCTGGCACATCCAGCAAACGGCACAGGCTGATAAAAATATGTGCATGGTCTTGGCATACTCCCTTACCTGTCGCGAGCGCTTCACTGGCTGTGGTATAGACTTCGGTACTGCCCTTTTGGTAGGGCACCTGTTGAATAATGCGGCGGCTGATGGCTAACAAATCCTGTAAATTTTTTGGGGCTTGTAGCGATTGTGCAAATTGCACCAGTTGCTGACTGGTATCGGTCAAGCGGGTATGCCGCAGATAAACCTGCAAGGGCAATTCGCTGTCTTGTCTATCATGGGCAAAACCGGTTTCCACTTCCCCTTTTGCCACTATCTTGAGCTCTTGATGGTTACTGTCCACGACCACCTGATGCATGACATTACCATGCGCATCTTGGTACTGAAACAATTGGCCATTGACCAAAATCGTCCAGTGTTTGACCTTTTGTCCAAAGCCGTCCTGTGGGGTTAAGCGCAACTGTTGAATGCTGTACAACAAAGGCTCGCTGTATTGATAGTGGGTGGTGTGTTCTATAGTCAGTTGCATCATTAGGCCGCATGTACGTTGAGAAAAGTGCGTTGGATTTCACTCGCCAAACGCTGATTACTATCAATAAACTGGGTCAGAAACTCATGCAAACCATGCTGAAAAATATGATCCATGCGCCCATACAGCAGACTGGCATTAATCTCTCCGGCAATACGCTTACATTCAATATGACGGCCATGTGAGAGCGTGTCCAGAATATGGCTGATCTCCTCAAAGCAGGCGTGTAATGAGCGTGGCATATCTGCACGAAGCACCAATAACTCGGCTACATTCCAAGGCTGTATCGTGTCACTAAAGATTTTTTGATAGGCCTGAAATGCTGATACTGAGCGCAATACCGCACTCCATTCGTAATAATCCACACCACCGCCTACCTCTTGTTCTTTGGGGAGCAACAGGTGATATTTCACATCCAATAAGCGTGCAGTGTTATCCGCACGCTCAATAAATGTTCCCAAGCGCAAAAAGTGAAAGGCATCGTCACGCAACATCGTGCCAAAACTGACACCGCGGAACATATGAGAGCGAGCTTTCACCCAATCACAAAACTCGCGTAAAGTCTCTGCTGATAAAGGGGTGCTGGCTAGTTGTCTAAACTCTAGCCACAAAGCGTTAATGTTTTCCCATGTTTCTATGGTGAGTGCCACTCGCACCGCACGGGCGTTTTCTCTGGCGGTGTGCAGAGAAGAATAAATACTGGAGGGATTCTCCTCATCCAAAGCGAGAAAATGTATCACTTGGGCAGCGGTCACCTCATCGTAACGCGCATGATAGGCATCGGTATTACCAGAAATTTCTAAGGCGGGCTGCCATAGCGCCGACTCACTCAGTGCCGCATTCGGCACCAAAGCCATATTGGCGGTGACGTCTAACACCCTCGCCATATTCTCTGCGCGCTCAATATATCTGGCCATCCAGTAAATATGATTAGCGGTTCTACTTAGCATGACGGTTTCCTCTTACTCTTAAGCTGCTTTTTTGGCAGCCACGGGCGCTTGTAGTACCCAAGTATCTTTGGTGCCGCCCCCTTGTGATGAATTGACTACCAGAGAGCCTTCGCGCATAGCAACACGACACAATGCACCGGGCACCAAGCTGACCGTTTTTCCAGACAACACAAAGGGACGCAAGTCCACGTGGCGTGGTGCGATACCTTGCTCGACCAAAGTCGGACAAGTGGATAGCGAAAGCGTGGGCTGGGCGATGTAATTGGCAGGGTTGGATAAGATACGCAAACGGAATTCTTCGATTTCCTTTTTGCTGGCGCTAGGTCCCACCAACATGCCATAGCCACCCGAGCCTTGCACCTCTTTCACAACCAACTCAGACAAGTGCGCCAAGACATAGGCCAAATCATCGGCTTTGCTCAATTCATAAGTAGGCACGTTAGACAAGATGGGCTCTTCACCCAAATAGAAACGAATCATGTCCGGTACGCGGATATAAGTCGACTTATCGTCCGCTACCCCTGTGCCGACCGCATTGGCTAAGGTCACGCCACCGGCACGATATACACTCATCAGCCCCGGGACCCCCAACATACTGTCAGGTCTGAATGCTAGGGGGTCGATAAAGTCGTCATCGATACGACGATAAATTACATCCACACGGCGAGGCCCTTCCGTTGTGCGCATATACACCGCGTTATTGCGCACAAATAAATCTTGGCCCTCGACCAGTTCTACGCCCATTTGTTGAGCCAAGAAAGCATGCTCGAAGTAAGCGCTGTTATAGGCGCCAGGAGTAAGCAGAACCACGGTGGGATCTTTTACACCGGGCTGGGCGACCGAGCGTAAATTGTTTTTGAGTACCTGCGGGTAATGCTCGACGGGTGCGATGGAATAATGGCGGAATAATTCGGGGAATAATCGCATCATCATCTTGCGATCTTCTAACATATAAGACACACCTGAAGGTGTACGCAGGTTGTCTTCCAGTACATAGAATTGGCGCTCATCGGTACGCACGATATCGATACCGGCAATATGCGCATAAATGCCATTCGGCACATCGACATTAAACATTTCGGGGCGATATTGGCTGTGGGTCAAAATACGTGCGTCTATGACGCCAGCACGAATAATTTCGCGCTGATGATAGATATCATGCAAAAACATATTCAAGGCTTTGACACGTTGAATACAGCCTTTAGAAAGCACATCCCATTCTTGTGCGTCCAACATGCGTGGAATCACATCAAATGGAATCAGACGCTCAGTGCCAGCGTCCTCACCATAGACATTAAAGGTAATACCGACACGACGAAACAACACCTCTGCCTCGCGACTTTTGCTTTGCAATTGAGAGGATGAAATATTTTTCAGCCAATCGTCATAGGGCGCATATAAATCTCGCACGCCTTCACCACGACTGTGCATTTCATCAAAAAATTTTGCCGCACTCATACGAATACCCTTTCCTTATTCTTATGATTGAATAAGCAAGGCTTGTGCCAGCATTTAAATAAGTTAAAACAAGGAATCTGGGTTAAGTCG
>RFPI01000005.1 GCA_009926205.1 Methylophilaceae bacterium | reverse complement strand
TATAGCGCTTACCTGAGTTTGACATCTCTAATCTCCTTACCAATTGATGAGTCTATCCTCTCTCAATACCTGGTACAAAAAATTAACTCAGTTCACCTCCTGCTTGTTTTATTCATTATTATTGAGCGAGTAGCTCATGCGATGAGCCTAGAAAAATATCTGACTATCAATTTCCAATTTTGATTATGATGTCGTGTCATTTATTCTTCTCTTTTTATATTCTTTGACGGCTTTTTATTTAGAGATTCTTCATGCAAGACTATAAACATCTACATTACAAATCTTCGCGTCGTAATCAAACAGGTTCTGGTTTTAAACGCTTTTTTGGCTTTCTCTTGCTGATTGCGATTGCTGTTCTGGCCGGTTTATATTTCCTTAAAGATTCTTTCCGTCAAGAAGCGAAATCTAGTTTGGCGATGATTAAGCCGCAGGCTTTTATCCGTGCGCATCGTCCTGCGCAAAGTCGCTTTACTTTCTATGACATTCTCGCCAAAGATGAAATTGCGGTGGGCAACTTTCTCGAAGCGCAACCCAAGGTGGATGACATTTTTATTCAGCTGGGTGCGTTTCAGGACAGTAATGCTGCTGATAACTTGGTGACTGTGATTAAGCTGAAAGGCTTTAATCCGCAAGTACAATCTGTTTTTCTGGCGGATAAGTCTGGCCGTTGGTTTATCGTCCGATTGGCACGAGTGCGGGATGAGCTGGAGTTGGCTGATTTGAAAACCCGTCTCGAGAAACATGGAATTGAATACATGATTGTGGCGAAAAAAAGCTAAATACATTTGGCGCCTTCGGGCGCTTTTTTTTGGGCTGAATGGTCTATTCAGCGGTATCATATGCGCCCATGAACACTCAGTTAATTCTCTCTACTGACCCGCAATGCGTATCTCTCGCCGCTGACTTGTTGGCGCAAGGTGTGGTGGTGGCTTTACCTACCGAGACGGTATACGGCTTGGCTGCGGATGCTGCGCAGCTGGAAGCGGTGAATAAAATCTATCAGGTCAAACAACGCCCCAGCGGTCATCCTTTAATCATGCATTTTGCTGATCTTGAGGCGATGCGCCCTTGGGTGAAAGCGATTCCCCCGCTGGTAGAGAAATTGGCACAAGCTTGTTGGCCGGGGCCTCTTTCTGTTTTGTTATGGCGCAGTGACTTGGTCACAGATGCGGTGACTGGCGGTTCGGATAAGGTCTGTGTGCGTATTCCTAGCCACGAAACCACACGCGCCATTATTCGCCGTTTGGGACATCCGATTGTGGCGCCTTCTGCCAATATGTTTGGTGCGGTGAGCCCGACCTCGGCAGCGCATGTGATGCAGGATCTGCAAGGCAAGATTGCTGCCGTCGTCGATGGTGGTGAATGTCAGGTAGGCTTGGAATCGACCATCTTGGATATGACCGGCAGTCAGCCGGTGCTGATGCGTCCAGGTGGCTATAGCCTGCCAGAACTCGAAGCGGTGTTGGGCTGCGACATTCTGACCCAGCACGATGGCAAAACGCAGGTATCTGGCAATTTGTTAAATCATTATCAACCGCATACCCGTTTGCAGTTATTCCAGCCAGAGGCTGACTATCGCTCCTTAGCGCAGGGCTCGATTTTGATGTTGCGTGCGGCGCAAATCTCAAAAGATCAGGCGGCTTCTGTCACTGAATATCGCATGCCACTGGATGCGAAACGCTATGCGCAAATGCTCTATGCTGTGTTGCGTTTATTGGACCAAGGCGGCTATCAGCAAATCTTGATTGAGATGCCACCGGACACGCCCGAGTGGATGGCGGTGCGCGATCGAATCAGCAAGGCCTTGCACAAATCCACTGTATAAACGGTTGTTAGCCCATGCATAAAAAATCCCTTCTTGCTTTATCTTTGTTGGCGCTATTGGGCGCCATATTCATGCTGCATACTGGCTGGGCTGACAATAGCCAAGGCAAAGCAGCGGACGGTCGATATCACAATCGTTATATTGATTCTGCTAATGGCGCTAGTTTTTTTAAATGGCAGTGGCAACGCTGGACCTCTCCCGATACGCGCACTCCGTCCCAACCTATCGTGGGGGTCAGCCCCAACTTGGCGCTGATTCATGATGCTAAAGCCTCGCCTCGCGCAACGTGGATAGGGCATGCCACGGTGCTATATCAAATCGATGGGTTGAATATTCTGACCGATCCGCATTGGAGTGAGCGCGCTTCACCGGTCGGTTTTGCGGGCCCTAAACGTCATCAAGCTCCTGGACTGGCGTGGGAAGATTTGCCGCGTATCGATTATGTGTTGATTTCACATAATCACTATGACCATTTGGATTTAGCTACCGTACAAAAACTGATGCAGCGTCCTCAGCCGCCCATTTTTCTGGTTCCGGCAGGTGTCGAGCAATGGTTTCATCAAAATGTCACAAATACAGTTTTAAATGGCGCCCATGCCAATGTAAAGGGATTGCAATGGTGGCAAGAGGTGGAAGTGCAAGGTCAGCAGGCTATGCACAAGATACGCTTTCTGCCAGTTCAGCATTGGAGCGCACGCGGTTTATTCGATCGCTATGAAACGCTATGGGGCAGTTGGGCCGTATTGAGCCCACACTTTAACTTTTGGTTTTCCGGCGATTTGGGCTATTCGGCAGATATTCGCGATATTCACGCCAATATCGGGGATGTGGATTTAGCCGCGATTGCCATCGGCGGATATGCACCACGATGGTTTATGCAGCGTGCGCATATAGATCCTGATGAGGCCGTTCAAGTGATGCAGGACTTGCATGCGAAACAAGCCTTGGCGATTCATTGGGGGACCTTTGCTTTGACCGATGAGCCGATGGATGAACCGCCCAAAAGGCTGCAACAGGCTTTGCAACAACAGGGGATAGCCCTGCAAAGTTTTCGCGTATTGCGTCATGGCGAAAGTATGACCATAGACTAAGAACAGTTATTGATCGTTTTGGATACAGAGATGTCACTCAATATTTTGATTTTATGTACCGGTAATTCTGCACGTAGCGTGATGGCTGAAGGGCTATTGAATCATCTTGGACAAGGACGTGTGGTGGCCTATAGCGCGGGGAGTCATCCTGCGGGAAAAGTACACCCTATGGCAATTCAACAACTACACAGTATCGCTTATGACACGCAATCCTTGTCCAGCAAAAGTTGGCATGTATTTGCCCAGCCGGATGCGCCCGTCATGGATATGGTGATTACAGTGTGTGATAACGCTGCCAATGAAGTCTGTCCAATTTGGCCCGGTGTGCCGGTGCAAGGACATTGGGGCTTTAGTGATCCAGCAGCGGTGCAAGGTGAGGGGCAGGCGGCGGCATTTGCCGATATTTTTGCGCAAATCCGTCAGCGTGTTACTGCGCTATTGGCTTTGCCACTCGAGCGTATGAGCAGTGCAGAATTGAAACAAGCCTTGCAACAAATAGGACAACAAACAGTATGAATATTTTTGAACGGTTTTTGAGTGTATGGGTGTTGTTGTGTATCGCCCTAGGCGTTTTATTCGGCCAATTATTCCCACAAGTGTTTGCAGACTTGGCGCAGATGCAATACGCCCAGGTCAATATGCCAGTGGCGCTGCTGATTTGGGTGATGATTATCCCCATGTTAATGAAAGTCGATTTTTCTAGTCTGCATCAAGTCCGCCAACATTGGCGTGGTTTGGCAGTTACCTTGCTGGTGAATTGGGTAATCAAGCCTTGCTCTATGGCCTTGTTGGCTTGGTTTTTTATCCGTGGTGTATTAGCAGACTACTTACCCACAGAGCAGTTGGATAGCTATGTGGCAGGGCTGATTTTATTGGCAGCGGCGCCGTGTACTGCGATGGTATTTGTCTGGAGTCGCTTAAGTCAGGGCGATGCTTTGTTTACTCTGACCCAAGTGGCGCTCAATGATGTGGTCATGCTGTTTGCTTTTGCCCCTATCGTTGGTTTGTTACTTGGCATGTCTGCCATCACCGTACCGCTAGAAACTTTGCTGACCTCTGTGCTGATGTATATCGTGATTCCTGTGGTGATTGCGCAGTTGTTACGCGCTGCATTGTTGCGTCAAGCAGCATCAAGCTGGCAAAACTGGCTGCAGGTGTTATCGCGCTTTTCTATGGCGGCATTACTGCTGACGCTGATTTTATTATTTGCTTTTCAGGGCGAAAAAATCTTGCAACAACCTTTGGTGATTTTGTTATTGGCGATACCGATCACTTTGCAAGTCATCATCAATGCCTCATTGGCCTATGGCTTAAATCGAGCCGTGGGCGAGCCGCATGCGATTGCTTGCCCGTCCGCCTTGATTGGAGCAAGCAATTTTTTTGAATTAGCCGTTGCGACTGCGATTAGTTTATTCGGTTTGCAATCTGGGGCTGCTTTAGCCACGGTGGTGGGCGTGCTGGTGGAAGTGCCATTGATGTTGCTGGTAGTGAAAGCGGTGAATGCGAGTCGGGCTTGGTATCAAGCGGGCTTGCGCTAACCTAATTCAAAACTGCTAATACCGTAGATGTGTTGCCAGTTTAGTGCTGGTCTGGCTTGGCTATACATGCGCGCAGTCTCAAACACAAACTGCATATCTAATCGCTGAACCAATGCCAACGCTTGCGCATTTTCCTCACTGATATCCAACATCACCTCGCTGGCCCCTGGCGCAGAACTAGTCTGCGTTTGTTGGCGTATCCAAGCGGCCAGTTGTAACAATATAGCGCGGGCACTGTTGCTGTCTTGCGCGAACAAGGGGCCGATTTTGTATCCGCGTATACAAGCTCGGGCGGTGCCATAGGCGATGATTTGACCATCTTGCATGAGCGCTAAGCTGTGATGAGTGTCTGGGCTTAGCCATGCCTGTAAAAAAGCGGGGCGTGGGGCAGGGAAGTACTGGCTATCAAAGGCGACTAATTGTGCCAATGGCAGTGTGCGTGCATTGACGATATCGAGTCCGCTTTGGTCTGTCGGCCATGTGCTGCAGTCGCCCATATAACGCAAGTTGCGGTGCGCCATACTAAAGCCAAAGTGCGCATAGTGGGTCTGCTGTTCGACCACGCCATCAATCCCGATATTGCAATCGTGCAGTAATTTCATGGCATGCATCCCTAGCCAAGCACCATAAATTTGGCCGCGCCAAGGGGGCTGCATAATATAACAACCGATAAAACCGAAATCAGTTGCGCTTACATCAGGATATCGCACTGCAGATACGCAACCTATGGCTTGCTCGCCTAGATGGGCGATTAAAAATCCTTGTGGGTCACTAGCAAAGAAACATTGCGCATCATGCAAGCCCGGATTCCAGCCAGCTTCAGCTAACAGTCCAATGATGTAGTCCATGTCATGGGCTTGGGCGGTGCGGATATGGAAGGCGCTCATTATTTTTCCTTTAATTTGTTATTGTTTCTGCTTTGGACGTGCGTGGGCTGTTGAGTAAAAGATTGCTCACTTTAGAGTAAATCCGTATTTTTGGAAAATCTGTTTCGCTGTTTCTGTGTTGAGAAATTGCAAATAGCGTTGGCCGTTTTTCTGTGCACTGACAGCGGCAGCTGGGTAAACAATTGCACTATGACTTTGTGCAGGAAAGGTGGCCAATATTTGCACCTTGTTGCTTTGCATGGCATCTGTTAGATACACGATACCTATGCATTCACCACGCTCAACAAAATTTAGCGCACCACGCACATCTTGTGCGCCTACTATGCGTCCTTTTAAGCCATCCCACCAATGCAAATAGGTGAGTGCTTGCTTGGCATAGATGCCAACAGGGACGGACTCTGTTTCACCCGTACATAGCTTACCTGAATACTGTTCTGGCAATTTATATTGCGCATTCAGTTGCACAGCAAACGCTTGACCTTTGGGGGCAATCAGCACCAGTGAATTACTCAGTATGGGCCGATTGCTGCTTTGTATGATGGGAAATTGATTGGCCAAGTAATCCATCCACAGCGTATCTGCAGAAATAAAAATATCGGCTGGTGCGCCATTTTCGATTTGCTTGGCGAGCGTGGAGGAGGCGGCAAAAGACTGACGAATCTGTATGCCAGTGTTCTGTTCAAATTGCTGGTTGATTTCTATCAAGGCATTACTCAAGCTGGCCGCAGCGAAAACAAGCAGCCTATCTTGCGCCATAAGCTGGCAAGATTGCAGTGCGATTAAACAGACTATGAATCTAAATAAAGCGGTCATCGACATCATGCCTGAATTACATTTGCAGGCAAATTTTGCCAAAGTGCTGGTTGCTCTCTTGGTAACGGAATGCATCCACGATATTTTCTAAAGGGAATACTTTGTCGACCACTGGTTTCATTCCAGCCGCATCGATAGCTCTAATCATCGCTTGTTGTTGGGTACGGTTTCCAACGATGAGTCCTTGCAAACGTAACTGCTTAATCAGGGCGGTGACGATGGATAATTCACCTCCCAATCCAGTCAATATTCCAATCAAAGAAATATGTCCGCCCACTCTTGCGGCAGCCATGGATTGTTCTAATGTGGCGGGACCGCCCACTTCAACGACATGATCAACGCCTTTTCCGTGCGTGATTTCACGGGCTAGCTCACCCCAATTCTGCGTGGTGCGATAGTTGATCAGATGATCGGCGCCCAGTTGTTTGAGCTTGGCTAGTTTTTCTTCGCTGGAGGAGGTGGCAATGACAGTCGCCCCAACCATTTTGGCAAATTGCAGTGCGAATATAGATACGCCCCCGGTGCCCTGCACAAGCACGCTATCACCTGGCTTGAGCTGGTCGTCTGACATCAAGGCACGCCAAGCAGTGAGCGCTGCGGTGGTTAAGGTGGCGGACTCAACATGACTCCAATGTTGTGGGGCAAGGGTGAAATGATTCACCGAAGCGGTGACTGTCTCACGCGCGTAGCCGTCGACTCCGTCACCCGGTACGGTGGCAAAGCCTTCTACATTCGGTTCGCCGTCCAACCATGTCGGAAAGAAAGTGCTGACCACATGATCCCCCACTTTAAACTCGGTCACTGCGTCACCCACTGCAATGACTACCCCTGCGCCATCTGCCATCGGGATGCGTGGTTCTGCTGGTCCCCACATGCCACTGACGACGGCAAAATCATGATAGTTGAGCGAGTTTGCATGTAGCCTTACGCTGATTTCATTTGCTTTGGGGGCAGCTGCGGGACGTTTGCCTAGGGTGACTTTGTCATAGCCGCCGCCGCTTTGCAGAATAATGGCTCTGTCTGACATATCAGTGACAACCTTTCTTAGGATAGGAATCAAGAAGCGAATAAAAATTCATGATAATCTAATTCTGGTGATTAATGACCAACTTGTTTTTTTGTCTGGATGTGATGGGAGTCGTCATGGGCGTTTTAGGTTTTGGGCATGTGAATTTGCGTGCAGAGCGAAGCTTGCTCGATCAAATGTTGCAGTTTTATACCGAAGTGGTTGGCCTGACCCTCGGACCGCGTCCGCCGTTTGCACGTTTTGGCTATTGGCTCTATCAAGGCCAGCATGATTTGATTCATTTGATTGAAGCATCCCCAGAAGAACAACGCTTAGTCCATGTAAAGACTACCATCGACCATTTTGCTTTTGTCTGCCGTGATCGATCGGCCTATGAGCAAAAACTGCAACAATTAGGCTTGTCGTTTCAAACGGCTGTTGTGCCACAAACGCATCAATATCAAATTGTATTGCAGGATCCCGCAGGCAATCGCGTGGAATTAAATTTTGCCCATCAATAATATTCTAGTGTCTCTATAACGCTTTATCGGTGACGCGTCACGGCCTCTTTGGTGGCCAAAATAATCTCTCTCAGAAAACACAGCAACCCAGCGTTTAATGCCACCATAGACGTGATAAAAGTCAGCAAAACGAAATGCGGTAAGTTGATTTTTAATTCGACACCCACAAACACTGTAGCAATCGACAGCGACACGCAAAAGCCGGCAAAGATAAATAAGCCGACTGCCCAACGCATCCAAGCGATGCGCCGGACGATGATGTCCAACTCATCCAAAAATGGTGCGAGTTGTTGATCATTTAGGCCATTCAGTCCACGCGCGCGGTCTATGGCGCGACCTAAGCGATTGACCAAGACTGACAATAAAGAACCTATCCCGGTGAGTAGAAATACGGGGGCGACTGCATCGCGAATTGCAAACGTGACATCGCGAATATCGTTGGGACTATCTATCATGAAATTTCCTTGAGTAAGCTTGGACTATTATCTAAAAAAACCGTTACGCTATCCAGCACTCAGCGCAATCATCAGCTGATATCTCAGACCATCGACTTGAGCAACTTAGCCACAATAGGACTGAGGGCTAATCCGAATGCGAGATGCTGATCTTGGTCGAAATGTACGCCGTCGACTTTGCTAGAGGTGGTCACCGTGGCTGCATCAAAAAATTCACAGTCCAACGCTTGGCATAAGTCCTGATAGGCTTTTGCTAGCCCTATGCATTTTTGCTCTGCCCCGACAAATTTCTCTGCAATATCCCCTTGTGGCTTAAGGATAGGCGGTGGCGCCACCACCAAAATTTTGGGCATACTTATGCCTGGCTCTAACACTGTGGTTCGGATGGCTTGTATCAATTGACGCATGCCATGCTGCGCATCTGCAGCGCTATGGGCATGGTTTTTTTGAAAGTCATTGGTGCCCAACATCAAGATGACAAGCGCCAATGGCGAGTTGACCTCTATTCTCTGTTGCAAGCCTATCAAGCCGTTGCGCCCTGGTCGAATAGGGTCTTCGTAGATGGTACGTCGACCATTTAGGCAGTCTTCAATCACGCGTACCGGACCTGAGGATTTATTTAATTCAATCTCTAAAATCCCTGGCCAACGTTGATGAAACTCAAAGCGGCGACGGGTCATGGGGATGATCCCCCAAGACAATGAATCCGCATATACCAACACTTGTTGCATGATGGTGCTAAGCGCTGATTCTAGTTTTGTGTGCAGGTTTCAAAGCCATGATTGCCGCCTTTAAACATAGGCTCGTAATAGTATTTATGGAAACTCCATTTGCCTTTAGGGTTTTGTGTAAAGGTGGCAATGCCAGTTCCAAAGTCTTGATTTTTGCTGTGTTGCGTATGCGCAAAATAGATTGCCAAATTATTTTTGTAGCCAGCAGCGTGGCCTGGATATTTGCCATAACCTGGCACGGATAATTCGAATGTATAAGCAGCATATTCACCCGTACTATGTTGAGGCAATAACTTCATGCTGACACTGCCTTTATATTGCCCTTCATGGCTATCTTCACCGGTGCAGGTATATACGCCAGAGAAGTCTTGTCCGTTAAAGCTGTCTTGGGCTTGCACGTTGTTGATTAGGCTGGTCAGCAGAACAGTCATCCATGAGTAATAAAAAAGCTTCATTTGGTTTCCTTGTGCATAAGAATTCAACAGTTCATATTTCGCCATAGGGCGTGTATGAAAATTATGTCACAAACCTTGCGCATATTTCACTTAATTGATGATGCCTTTGCGCAATCCTGCTGGGCAAGCTTGATGTAGGAGACTATTGCGGAACCGCGAATATCATCATGGCTGTTTGAGGGCAGCCATGATATTGAATCAGTCACTAGTTAGATTGCTCTAAGTGTACTTTCCAATCCTCAGGGGTGACATCCAGATATTCTAGACGGATGGCAATCAGTTCCTCTTCAGAAACCAATGGTTGTTGGGTCAGTTTGCGCATCCAATTTTGTACATTGCTATCAGTATTGATTGCTACGTTTTTGACGGAGTGAGTCATACATTTTTTCCTTTATTGATAATCTAGCTTTTGGCTAGGAAGTGGAATATACAGGCTAACTATTACAAATGTATGTCACCTTTGTAATGAGTTATTTCTAGGAAAAGTTGAATGGCTTGGCAAAATTTAGAGGAGAGCTATTACGTATTATTTGATTGCTGTTTTCGATTAGCTTTGCAGTGGGCTTGATATACTTTACTCGTTTATCATCTGCGCAGGTTTCTATCAACAGCCAACCGTCTCGGTGTAGTTTGAGTAATTGTTCGCGGGTGGCAATTTCTGAGCATGACATTTCCAAATACAGCGTTTTAAGATTCAGTTGCTCTTGATTGAGGTGATACTTTAGGCATTTGATCAGCACAATATAAGCTACCATCGAATGCTTGATGGGCAGTTTATTGATGGATTCGTTCAAAAATCGATCTAGGTAATTAATGTTGTAAATATTGAGCTGGGAGAAAAACGATTTACACAGGTACCGCAACGGTTCTGTCATGATAATCCCTTGTTATTTATGGGATTATTATAGATTATATTTATCTTTTTGACAAATACATACTGTTTTTAAAAACATATATATTAGGCATATAGTCAAAAATGAAGCGGGTAATTTCGTCGAAAAAAATTGAAAGTTTTTTGGGATAAATCAAATCTATACGATTTTTGTATAGAAATCGCAGTGATTAAGCGCTAGACTAAATTATGTGTGCTTTGTAGGAATGTTTATGTTGTTATTTCTGTCTCAATGGATTGCTACCGTGATTGCTTTGTGGGCGAGTACTTACCTGTTTAGTGGTATACGCTTTGATAGCTTTGCGGCACTGGTGGTGTCAGCATTGGTCTTGGGTTTAGCCAATACAGTGATCAAGCCTATCTTGGTGATTTTTACCTTGCCTTTGACGGTATTTTCATTTGGCTTGTTTTTGTTGGTGATCAATGGTTTGGTTTTGATGCTGGTGTCCTCGCTTGTGCAGGGTTTTGTCCTGAATGGGTTTTGGACGGCTGTATTAGCAAGTCTATTTATCAGTATTGTGACTTTGATTATTAATGCTGCGATAGTGGGTGATGTGCGAATCAGCAAAATCAATCAGGGACCTTGGATTTAAGCGCCTAGCGCTATGGAATGAGAAAGGGACTTAAGATGAAAAAGTTAATTCCAGTGTTATTGAGCTTGAGTATGTCAGCGACGGCCTATGCTTATGATTGTCCTACGTCTGCGACAGTCGGAGGGGGTTATGTGCCAGAAATTTGTCAAACATCACCTGCAAGCGACCTTGCGGCTGATTCCGCCATCGTGGTCAATGTCAATAAAAAAGAAATTGATGACGCCTCTGGCGTTGGTGCCGCGATTGGTGCAGTGACAGGTGGGGTAGTTGGAAATAAAGTCACCGGCAAAAAGAACAAAACGCTGGGGACTGTTTTGGGTGCAGTAGCGGGAGGTGTCGCAGGACACTATGGCGAAAAGTATTTAAAGAAAAAAACTGTTTGGGAAGTGGAAGTGCGCATGCCAGATGGAAAAACGAAAACATTTGAGTATGAAAAAGAACCTGAATTTAATGTCGGAGATGAGGTCATAGTAAGCGGTAAATATATTTACAGAAAGATTCAGTAAGCGAGTTTTAATAAGGAGATGGAAATGAATAAAATTGCTTTAGCAGTATTAGTATTAGTGGTTGTAGGTTTAGGTTATGTGGTGTATCACGAGGATAGCGATTACGGTAATAGACCCAATATTAGCGACGTCCAAAATCACAACAATCAAATGAATGAGTGTATTAAATTAGCGCTAGAGAGACATCCTGGTGCGATATTAGAGACAGAAGTTGAAACCGAAGATGGTCAGTTAATTACTGATGTAGATATCCAAGGCTCTGATGGTAAAAACTGGGAAGTGGAGTGCGTACTAGCCACTGCTAAGATTATCGAAGATAAGCAAGAGCACTAAGTTTTCTGCTTGCGCAGTGTGAAATAACAAAAGGGGAGCTAACGCTCCCCTTTTTTGTATCGCATGATTTACTCAAATAGATAATGTTTGCGTAAATGTTTTTTGACCGTCCAAGTGCATTTCAATCCGGGTTCGAAAGTCACCAAATCCCCAGCAGCAAAATTGACTGGCTCTCCTCCATCAGGGGTGACTGTCACTTCGCCTTCTAATATATAGGCAATCTCTCTATCACTATAAGTCCAAGGAAATGTCGAGGGTTCTTTGCTCCATGTTGGACATGATCGAATACCGATGGCATTCAATCTTTCCTCAGAGGGCTGATGCTCCACAATAATCTTTGACATATCGCCTCCTTTTTAACGCTGATTACTTGTTAATTTTGCTTACTTTAGAGCCTTCTAGGGATAAATTGCCCATCAGACCTTTTTCGGAAAATATAAATGCAATCACAGGCTCTTGCACATTATCAATCGTAAATTCTTTCGATGCTCCCGCTGTAACGACCGCGATGCTTCCGCCAAAGCCGGCGTCCCAGCCATTGCTATAGCGGAATCGCTCCAAGGCCTCTTGAGTCATAAATAAAACCACTTGTGAGTGCATCTGCGCGCCTAATTGATAGCCGAAGGATGCGGAAATAATATTGTAGTAGGCTTCTGTATTTCCGTTAGTTAACAATGCGCCTTCTCCATATTCACCGCCGACTATGAATCCAGCTTTTACAATGCTGGGGAAAACAAGAATGGCATGCGCTTTCTCAGACAGTTGTTTACCTGCAGCAGAGGTTTTATAAAAGTTATCCAGTGCTTCATGCACTTTTGCATCTATTTCTTCTTTTGAGGCAGCAAAAGACACGCTTGTGAAAGCAAGCATGAGTAAACAAATAGCCAATACTGATTTAAATTTCATGGTGTTCTCCTAAAGGATTAGATTTTGTCATGAGAGGATTTTTAAAACCAAATAATAAAAGCATATGATGATGGATGGAATACAAAATTTTAAGACAAAAAATCATCGGTGATAAATGTTTACTTCAAGTCAGGATTGTTCCGACCATTTTTCTCATCTCTGACCGATTCCAAGATTTCTTTGGCCGAATCCAAATTAATCAGCGCTATTCCTAACCCTACCAATAGATCCGGCCAAAAAGAGGGCCAAATGGCTGATACCAATGCAGCAAAGAGAATGGCCAAGTTTGCAATCGCATCATTTCTGGAGGATAGAAAAGCTGCTTTACTCAAACTGCCACCATCATTTTGAAATTTAGCCAGTAAAAAAGCACAAGTAAAATTGACGGCAAGCGCACCCAATGCTGTATATGAAAGCGAGGTATAAGCTGGCATGAGAGGGTGTGAAAATTTTTCCCATGCTGTAAAAAAGGCAGCCGAGATAGGAATTAGCAGCAGCATAGCCAACAATATACTGACACAGTGTTTGCTGCGAGCACTCAAATATAAACTGAACAAAACGATACTATTGACGGCTGCATCTTCAAGAAAATCGATGCTATCTGCGTACAAAGAGACAGACTCAATTCTTCTAGCAATATGAAATTCCACAAAAAAATATAAAAGATTAGCCAATGCTACAAATATCACAGCATATTTCAGTTGAAACAATGATTGGTTGTGAGGCGTTAGTTGTTTCATGTTATCCAATGTACGTTTAGGACGATAAATGGCATCAATAATATGTAATTAAATTTTGAGATAATACGGAAATAATGTAGACTTAAGTGCACAAAAATAACCATATTAACTAACTTAAATAATAAAGGTGTTTCCATGTTTCTCAATACAACTTTCCTACGCTTAAACGATATCATTGATTGGGCTGTTGATGCCTCTGTTTTTGGAGAACTTGATTTAGAGAGCAAAGCTATCATCCTCTTTATCGCCAATCGACAACTGAATAATGAGGAAGTCTGTGCCACAGACATTATCAATAACAAGAGTATGCATCTCCCGTTACCCTATTTAAGCGTATCCATTTTCTCAAAAATAAGGGCTGGATATCTAGTGAGCAATCCTTGGACCATCACAGAAAATTAAAGCTTACCCTGTCAAGTACGGCCATTGAAAACATCAATATGATTTCCAATTTGATCGAATTTAAACTTGGGCATAAGTTGTAATCTATCTCTGATTTTCGTGGTAATCTCAAACATCATTTGCACACTAGAAAGTAATTATGTTTGAGTATTTGATTTTGGCTGGCGTTAATTTGCTATTGGTATTGGTCAATATCATTATTCATTACGAGACACTTTATTTGCTGGCAAAAAAGCTGAACGCCTTGCAGATCACCCATCGCTATCGCGTGTTATATGGTGTGTTAGTCATATTCCTCACGCATACCATAGAAATTATTATTTTTGGCTTAGGCTACTATCAGGTGTTGGCGTTGTCGGGTATGGGAGTAATGTCAGGCACTGCCTCGGGTGATGCTACCTTGCTGGACTGTATCTATTTTTCTTTTGTCACATACACTACCGTGGGCTATGGAGATATTTTTATCCACGGACTAGTGCGCTATATGACTGGCGTTGAAGCCTTATTGGGGCTGATTCTGATTACTTGGTCAGCATCGTTCCTCTACATTGAAATGCAGAAAAATTGGACAACGCGAGCCAAAGACTAAACTAAGCTTTGGTCTTTTTGACCTTGAATTTTTGCGCGATTTCGGCCTCTGCATCCAGCCAGTCTTGCATGTGATCGCCCGCTGCGAAGCCTCTTCTCTCAGCACGATAATAAGCATTGGTCGCAATCATCTCTTGCATATCTGTATGAGAAACAGTCTTGCTTGTCGGTTTACGAGGAGTAGTCGTTTTTGAGGGGCTTTTTTTACTTGCGGTTGTCTTTTTGCTTGTAGCGGTCTTAGGTTTAGCTTCGGCCATTTTAAATCTCACTTTCTGCAAAAGTTAATACTGACTAATATCATCCCAAAGACTCAAATTGAGAACCGAAAGATGACTTTTTCATTCATTCAAATCGCTCTTTGTTTGAAAATAGTAGCGTAATGTTCTGATGATCAATGCTGCCAAATAGAGCATCAATAAAGTACCAAAAAAATCGCCCACCATCATGGGTATAAAAGTGTTGTACAAAGAGTATTCTAGCCCTGAAATTTGATAGTAAAAGTGATTCAGGCCTGTATTCATCACACTACCTGCCAAAGCAAAAATAAATAATTGCTGAGGCCGCAGTCCATCAAATGATTCTGGCAAATGAAAAGACTTTTGACAGAACTTCATGGATAGGTAAGGACCAATTCCAGAAATTAATGCCAGCATTAAAGGAGTCAGCCCATTTGCTACAGTAAGATCTCGGGTAATATAAGCGCCGAGCACTAAACCAAATACGCCTGCCCAATCAAAAATCATTACCGCTAACATGCGGATGAAAGCTGGTAGAAAAACCCAGCATACCAATTTGCTGACGGTTATATCGGAAAATATATATTCGTTTAGTTGGAATAAAAGGGCCCAAGCAAGAGATACCAACAATGCTTGCATAACAAAGATGCTAACAGCGTGAGCAAATTTATAATTGTATGGCCCTAGATATTCATCATTCATAGGCGATTAAAGGCGTTTAAGTGCTTTTTTGCGCCGCTGTAAGACAATGACCCATTTTGCCAAAATACTCGAGAGCTAAGTCTGTCATTTCTACATATTTAACACGATTATCATCACTGTCGACATCGAGCCTGATCAGATTTTTTTTACGCAAGGTTTTTAATCTTCTGTGGACAGTCGCAGGTGAGGCATCTGGAACCAGACTCATCGCTTCTAGCACATTAATTTTGTTACCCTGGAAGAGGCTAACGGCAATCAGATTAAGCAATTTTTCTTCAGTGCTATCGAGATGAGGAATTCCAGGCATATCATGGATTGCACTGGCAAGACTTAGAAAACGTAAATACGTTTTTGAATGTTTAGAAGTTATTTTCATAGTAGATAATCCATTCAAAGAGTTAGTAAATAACTGTTAGAACGCAAAAACTTTCTATTTGTTTCTAGCAGTTTTTTTTATTTTTCTATTTTTGCGCCATTCTTGAATACGACAACGACGCAATACTATTGTAATCCAAAAAGCTGCCCATGCAAGTGCCAACCATGGAAAAATTCCTGCATAAATGCTAATGATTAACAAGTGAGGAAATGCTTGGGATAATGCTAAGGGTAGCAATGCGAGAATAATTAAAAAAAGAACAATTAGCATAAATTCACATTGAATTAAGAATAAGACAATAAAAAAGGCTCACCTAAGTGAGCCTTTTGAAAGTGGCGCGCCCGAAGAGATTCGAACTCCTGACCCCTTGGTTCGTAGCCAAGTACTCTATCCAGCTGAGCTACGGGCGCAAATTTCAGCATGTTATTAACCTACTGAACTAAATCGGCGTGAATTATACACGAACATACAACATTATTGCTTAGGCATCTTGCAAATCCCATCCGCCAAACATCCTGCGGCCTTGCCTTGTCTCTTTTTGGCGGAGAGCGAGGGATTGTTCGATTTGCGCATCATTCGCAAATCTCATCTTTCGCTACCGCTCAAGACCGTCTTCGACGTCCTGCGCAAGCTTTGCTTGCTGGTCGAACCCACTTTTATATCTTCGAGGGTTCTCATCCCATCCGCCAAACATCCTGCGGCCTTGCCTTGTCTCTTTTTGGCGGAGAGCGAGGGATTCGAACCCTCGATACAGGTTTAAGCCCGTATGCTTCCTTAGCAGGGAAGTGCCTTCGACCACTCGGCCAGCTCTCCTACGCCATGTTGCGAGGGCGTAACGATACTCGAATACGCCCCAAAAATCAATGAAAGAATACCTACAAATGCAGACAATACTACGCTTGATCTAAATCGAAGGCCTTATGTAATACACGCACCGCGAGTTCCATGTACTTCTCGTCTATCACCACTGCGATTTTGATTTCGCTAGTAGAAATCATCTGCAAATTAATACCTTCTTCGGCCAAGGTGCGGAACATTTGGCTAGCGATACCCACATGAGAACGCATGCCTACACCGACTACAGAAACTTTAGCAATCTTGTCATCGCCGACAATCTCACGTGCACCAATGTGAGCTTGTACACTCTTTAAGATGCCTAAAGCTTTGTTCATCTCGTTTTTATGAACCGTAAAAGTGAAGTCGGTAGTGCCATCCGCGCCCATATTTTGGATAATCATGTCCACATCGATATTCGCGTCGGCAATCGGTCCAAGAATCTGATAAGCGATACCTGGTTTGTCAGGCACCCCTAACACGGCAATTTTTGCTTCATCGCGATTAAACGCGATACCGGAAATAATGGGTTGTTCCATATCTTGACTGTCCTTGTCTGAATCTTCTTCAAATGTAATCAGCGTTCCTTCGCCATCCTCTTCAAAACTGGAGAGCACACGTAGTTTTACTTTGTATTTGCCAGCAAACTCGACGGAGCGAATCTGCAATACCTTGGAGCCTTGACTGGCAAGTTCTAGCATCTCTTCAAAGGTAATCGATTTAAGGCGACGCGCTTCCGGCACAACACGTGGATCAGTGGTATAAACACCGTCCACATCCGTATAAATTTGGCATTCATCTGCTTTTAGAGCGGCCGCTAATGCAACCCCAGTCGTATCAGAACCACCACGCCCCAGCGTCGTAATATTGCCGTGCTCATCCACACCTTGGAAACCAGCGACCACGACCACATTGCCCGCCTCTAAATCACGACGAATGTTTTGTTCATCAATGCTTAAAATACGCGCCTTGGTAAAAGCGCTGTCAGTCACGATACGCACCTGTGCGCCAGTATAGCTTTTGGCTTTGATGCCTAGCTCCATCAGTGCCATAGAAGTTAAGCCTATGGTGACTTGTTCACCCGTCGATACCATCACGTCTAATTCACGCGGATCGGGGTCCGGCATAATTTCTTTGGCTAAATTAATCAGGCGATTGGTCTCACCTGACATCGCGGATACTACGACCACGATTTGATGTCCTAGAGCTTTGTAACGCGCGACTCTGCGTGCCAGATTTTTAATACGTTCTGGGCTACCTACAGAGGTTCCACCATATTTTTGTACGATTAGAGCCATATATTTACGATTCGAAAATTAAAGTTGATCTTTGACCCATTGTTGCACACTCTGCAACGCTGAATCTAGTTTGCTAATATCAGTTCCGCCCGCCATGGCAAGATCTGGCTTGCCACCGCCTTTGCCTCCAACTTGTGTAGCGACATGGTTGACCAGGTCGCCTGCACGTAATTGCTGTACCAGGTTTTGTGTGACCCCTGCGACAAGGGTGATTTTGCCGTCACTGACGCTCGCTAGTACGATAGCCGCAGATTTCAGTTTGTCTTTTAGTTTGTCCATCGTTTCACGTAAAGTATTCGCGTCAGCACCTTCTAGCAATGTCGCCAATACCTGCACATTACCAACGCTCACCGCATGTGAGGTCAACTCATCGCCTTGCGAGCTAGCCAATTTGGATTTCAATTTGGCTAATTCTTTTTCTAACGATTTTTGTTGTTCTACGATGCCATTAATTTTGGCACTTAACTCGTGCTGCGGTGCTTTGACCGTATCACTGAGTTGCTGTAATAGTTGTTGCTGTTGTTGTATCAGTCGCAGCGCAGGATTGCCTGTCACCGCCTCAATACGTCTCACCCCCGCAGCAACACCACTTTCAGAGGTGATCTTAAATAGACCAATATCGCCAGTCGCCTTGACGTGGGTGCCGCCACATAATTCGCGTGAAGATCCTATATCCAACACACGCACGGTATCGCCATACTTTTCACCGAACAGCATCATGGCACCGGTTTTTTGTGCATCATCTATCGCCATCACTCGTGCCTGTGTGGGCTGATTATTGAGGATTTCGGCGTTGACGATTTGTTCAATACGGGCAATTTCTTGCTCGCTGACGGGTGCATTGTGTACGAAGTCAAAACGCGTCTTTTCATTATCAACCAAAGAGCCTTTTTGTTGTACATGATCACCCAATACCTCGCGTAAGGCTTTGTGCATCAAGTGCGTAGCAGAGTGATTACGCATGGTATCAGCGCGTGTCGCTGTGTTCACACGCGCTTGAATCTCGTCGCCCAATTGCAGACTGCCCGTCTGCATGACGCCATGATGTCCAAACACATCCGCTTGAATTTTTTGTGTATCCTCTACCGCAAATATACCTTGCGTGCCTTTTAATTCACCACTGTCACCAATTTGGCCGCCTGATTCGGCGTAGAAAGGGGTGGTATCTAATACCACCACACCTAACTCGCCCTCGTTGAGCTGTTTAACTGCGCTGCCATCACGATACAGTGCAATCACTTTGGATTGGGTGGAGAGGGTTTCGTAGCCTTGGAAATCGGTTGCCTGCCCTTGGTATTCCAAGTTCATCGCCATTTTAAATTTGCCGGCAGCACGGGCTTGTTGCTTTTGCTGGGCCATCGCGGCATCGAAAGCATCGCTATCGACTTTCACGGAGCGCTCACGGCAAATGTCTTGGGTTAAATCAAGTGGAAAGCCATAGGTATCATGCAATTTGAAAGCGGTCTCACCATTAAACGCCACGTTTTTGCCTTGAATATTGGCTAGTTCGGCCTCTAATATTTGCATGCCATTTTCTATGGTTTCAAAGAAGCGTTCTTCTTCTTGTTTCAATATAGACATCACGCGATCTTGTGCGTCAGTTAACTCTGGATAAGCCTCACCCATTTCTGCCACTAA
This sequence comes from Methylophilaceae bacterium, assembly GCA_009926205.1. Taxonomy (GTDB): domain Bacteria; phylum Pseudomonadota; class Gammaproteobacteria; order Burkholderiales; family Methylophilaceae; genus RFPI01. The sequence continues at coordinate 24,129 of RFPI01000005.1, read as the reverse complement.
ATCCGGCACGATACGATGGAAGAAGGCTGCACGTGCACCCAATTTATATCCATGGCGTATGGCGCGGCGAATAATGCGACGTAGTACATAACCACGGCCCTCGTTGCCGGGAATCACGCCGTCAGCTATCAAGAAGCTACAAGCGCGAATATGATCAGCCAACACGCGCAAGGATGGGCTGCTGAGTTCTTGTGTGTGGGTTTCTCTAGCGGCGGCGGCAATCAGTGTTTGGAATAAATCAATTTCATAGTTGGAATGTACGCCTTGCAATACTGCGGCAATCCGCTCCAAGCCCATACCTGTATCGACAGAGGGTTTGGGCAGTGGATGCATCACGCCCGCTTCATCGCGGTTATATTGCATAAACACATTGTTCCAAATTTCAATAAAACGGTCACCATCTTCATCCGCGGAGCCTGGAGGTCCGCCAGGGATATGTGCACCATGATCGAAGAAGATTTCAGTACAAGGACCACAAGGGCCTGTGTCGCCCATCATCCAGAAGTTGTCAGAGGCATAACGAGCCCCTTTGTTATCGCCTATGCGTACAATTTTGTCATGTGGGATGCCGATTTCTTTGGTCCAGATATCATAGGCCTCGTCATCCTCAGCATACACAGTGACCATTAAGCGTTCTTTGGGAAGACCGTAAACTTGAGTAAGCAATTCCCAAGCGAACTGTATCGCGTCACGCTTGAAGTAATCGCCAAAACTAAAGTTGCCCAGCATTTCGAAGAAAGTGTGGTGACGCGCGGTGTAACCTACATTTTCTAAATCGTTATGCTTGCCCCCTGCGCGCACGCATTTTTGGCTGGTCGTAGCACGAGTGTAGGCGCGCTTATCAAAGCCCAAGAACACATCTTTAAATTGGTTCATGCCTGCATTAGTAAATAGCAGGGTAGGGTCGCCATGGGGAACTAGTGAACTTGACGCCACCACTTGATGGCCTTTGTTTTTAAAAAAGTCCAAAAACTGCTGACGTATTTGTTTTACGGAAATGGTAGGTTTGTTTTGCATAGATTGCATTTCTGGTTTTAGCGCTGCTTGATGGCTAATGCCTGGATATGACAAACGCTAAGTTCAAATAAATTTAAATACTCTTATAGGTTAATAAAAACGCGAGCCTAAAGACTCGCTAGCTATTCATTCCTCGTTACTATCCGAGATCACTTTTTTGATAATTTCAAAAGAGTAGCCTCGACTTTGTAAAAATCTTGCTTGCTTGGCCCATTCATTGCGGTCACTGGGGGCATGCTTAAATTTTTTGCGCCATACTGCACGCGCATTTTCTAATTCCGATTGCTTTAGTGTTTGAACCGCATCACTAATCAATGTATCGCTGACACCTTTTTGTTTCAGCTCTTGCGCGATTTTCATCGTGCCAAACTTACTTTGTCGCGCATGTACGATCTGTTCCGTAAAACGCTGGTCAGACAGCCAATTTTTTTGCTGAAAATCGGCAATAATTTGCGCGATTTCCGCATGCGTTTCTGCGCTCAAGGTTTCATCAATATCAACCGCACTTTCGTCACCAGCAAACTCATCTTCACGCTGCTGCAGTCTGGATTTATGCTGATGACGCTGGGCCAGCTGCAACAGTTTTTTTTGTAACTCTTGCGCGCTGTATTCTCTCTTGGCCAAATACTCTAGCGCTTTTTGGCGCAGATTTGGCTTGGCTGCTTTATCTTCAGTCGTCAATATCGTCTGCACCGGTGCTTGCGATCACTACATCCGCATTGCCCTTAGCGCTATCGCGTATCTTGGCGTCAATCTCATCAGCAATGGCTGGATTTTCGCGCAAGTACTCACGAGCATTATCTTTACCTTGACCTATCTTCTCGCCGTTGTAGCTGTACCATGCGCCAGACTTTTCAACAATCTTGAGGTTGGCCCCCAATTCAAGGATTTCACCTTCGCGCGAAATACCTTCGCCATAAAGAATATCAAACTCGGCTTGCTTAAACGGCGGCGCCACTTTGTTTTTGACAATTTTGACGCGGGTCTCGGAGCCAATCACTTCGTCACCCTTTTTAATCGAACCAGTGCGGCGAATGTCTAAGCGCACAGAAGAGTAGAACTTGAGTGCGTTACCGCCAGTTGTGGTTTCAGGGTTACCAAACATCACGCCTATCTTCATGCGGATTTGGTTAATAAAAATCACCATGGTGTTGGTACGTTTGATATTGCCCGTTAATTTACGCAAGGCTTGGCTCATTAGACGCGCTTGCAGACCCATATGCGAGTCACCCATTTCCCCTTCGATTTCTGCTTTAGGCACCAAAGCAGCAACGGAGTCGATGACCACGATATCTACGGAGCCAGAGCGAACCAGCATATCGGCGATTTCAAGCGCTTGCTCGCCGGTGTCAGGCTGAGAAATCAACAAATCGGCAATATTTACGCCCAGCTTTTGTGCGTATTGAGGATCCAAAGCATGTTCTGCATCAATAAATGCAGCGGTACCACCCGCTTTTTGCATTTGTGCAATCACGGACAAGGTGAGCGTGGTTTTACCAGAAGACTCAGGGCCGTAGATTTCGATAATACGACCACGAGGCAAACCACCTATTCCTAAAGCTAAATCCAAGCCCAAAGAGCCTGTGGAGACGGCTTGAATATCCTCGGCTACCTCATTGTCTCCCAAACGCATAATGGAGCCCTTGCCAAATTGTTTTTCAATTTGCGATAGGGCGGCTGCTAGAGCTTTGCTTTTGTTCTCATCCATGGAGAATTCCTCAATAAAATTTTTAATATTGCTCAAATCCTATGCCAATCTCGCATTAGGAATTTATATGTCTCAGTTTTGTTAAATTGCTTAGATTTTTTGCAGGTTTTTTTGCCTGCAGGGCGCATACAATCAAGCTTTTGATTATCCCATAAAAGCTATTTAATAGGTAGCCAGCAGTTGCAGAATTCCCTCAAAAAGTGCGCGCACTGACTGCTCGCGCACTTGTTGTCGATTGCCGGAAAAGTGCTGCGTCGTGCTCACTACTCTGCCATCTTGATGGGCCCATGCAAAACAAACCGTGCCCACAGGTTTTTCGGCGCTGCCTCCGCTTGGACCTGCAATGCCGGTAACGCTGGCAGAAATCTGACAACGCCCCTGCGTGAGTAATCCTTTTGCCATGGCGATGGCGACCGGTTCGCTCACCGCGCCATATTGGGCCAGTGTCTCGACGGGGACCTTGAGTAAATCCTGTTTGGCTTGATTGCTGTAGACCACAACACTGCTATCAAACCATGCGGAACTACCGGCCAAATCTGTAATGCTAGCTGCAGCAAGTCCGCCAGTACAGGACTCTGCTAACGCCAACAGGTGTCCTTGCGCTAGAAGCGTTTCACCGATTTGTGTGGCGAGTTCTTGTAGTGGTCTCATAAGCCCTAAGCCATTGAGTGAATCAAGCTGGAATGTTGGATTAAGGATAATACCAATAGGCTGTAAATAGCAGCCAATAGATCGTCCAACATCACTCCCAATCCGCCGCCGACCCGCTGTTCGATTTGGCGTATAGGAAAGGGTTTGAAAATGTCGAAAATTCTAAACAGAATAAAAGCGATCGCCCACCAAAATAATGAGTTAGGCGTGAAAGTCAGTACTAACATTATGGCCACAATTTCGTCCCATACAATGCTGGAGTGGTCTTCGACTCCAATCGCTTTGCCAGTTTTGCCACAGATAGAAATGCCTATTAAAAAAAGCGTGAGTATGATGAGACATTTTAGATGGATGGCAAGATTGCTGAGCGGCCAATAAATGAGTATGCCCATCAAACTGCCGAATGTTCCTGGGGCCCATTGGATTAATCCACTGCCAAATCCCAGCGCGAACAAATGGGCGGGGTGTTGCCACATCATGGAAAAATTGGGCAATGCATTATGTTTGCTAGTTTTTGAAGTGGTCATAGCCCTTGCCTTGTAATGTAATAGCTTGCTGTTGTGCGTCCAAAACCCTGATGCCAGACGGTTGACAAGTGTGGCCTATGCAACTTAATGGCAAGCCCAGTGTTTGCCCGATGGCAACAATTTGCTCATGCGCTGATGGGGGCGCAGTAAAACATAATTCGTAGTCATCGCCGCCACTCAACACCATTGCATAGTTATCTTCGGTCGGTGCCTTCAGCTGATGGGCGATATTCGGCCAAGCAATCTCAGCCCCGAGTGCTGAGGCTTCTAAGATATGGCCTAAGTCCGCCAACAAGCCATCAGAAATATCAATCGCACTATGTGCAATTGTTCGCAATGCTATCCCCAGTTGAATACGGGGTTGCGGACGGTGCAAAGCGCTTAACAAGTTAGCGGGACATGATTGATTCGATTGTAAGTATTTCAGTGCTTGGGCTGCGTGACCTAAGTAGCCAGAGTGCCATATTTCATCGCCAAGTTGGGCGCCATGACGGGTGAGCGCTTGGTCGCGAGGAATAACCCCCATGATCTGGAGGCTGATATTCAGTGGTCCGCGGGTGGTATCACCGCCTATTACACTCACTCCAAACTGTTCAGCACATTCAAACAGCCCAGCGCTGAATTGATTTAGCCATGCGGGATTAGCCTCTGGCAAGGCAATCGACAACGTCGCCCACTTAGCTTCTGCGCCCATGGCAGCCATATCAGAAATATTGACAGCCATCGCTTTCCAACCGATGTGATTGGCTGCAGTGTCAGGAAAAAAATGTGTGCCACTCACCAGCATGTCCGTAGAAATTGCCAATTGATAACCTTGCGGCACACTGATTAATGCAGCATCGTCGCCTATGCCTAAATCGGTCTCCTGACATGGGCGATTGAAGTATTGCTGGATGATGGAAAATTCCGACATGGCGTTGATGGGCTTATTTTTTCACCGGTCTAAAGGCTTGTACCACTTCTGGGTGGGTTTCTAGAGAGGGAGCTCCAATTAAATCGAGACAATAGGGGATGGCAGCAAAAATGCCATGCACCATCATTTGACCCTGTTCATCGCGGACGCCCTCTAAGGTTTGCCCAATGGCCTTAGGTTGCCCCGGCAAATTCACAATTAATGAATTTTTACGAATCACTGCAACTTGGCGTGACAAAATCGCGGTGGGGACAAAGTGCAGACTGATTTGCCGCATTTGTTCGCCAAACCCTGGCATTTCTTTGTCGCCAACCGCCAGGGTTGCTTCTGGGGTGACATCGCGTATGGCAGGCCCAGTTCCTCCCGTGGTTAAAATCAGGTGACACCCTTGCTCATCGGCTAATTCAATCAATGTTTTTTCTATCAGACTTTGTTCATCGGCGATCAGACGCGTTTCCGACTCCCAAGGCGTTTTTATCGCCCGCTCTAGCCATTGTTGTAAATGTGGGATGCCTTGGTCTTGATAGACACCTTGTGAAGCACGGTCACTAATGGAAACTAGGCCAATGCGAAGTTTTTTATGTAGTTCATTCATGATTTGGGTGAATTATTTCCACTGAGTATGAGTCAGAGTTGAGTATCGCAAATTATATTAGAGAGAATCTTATGCATTATATTGCAATGTTGTTCAGTATTTTTATCTACCTAGTCCCAATGATGGCTCAGGCAGAAAATAAACCCGCCGGTGAAAATTATTTCGCCACTACCTATATCGAGAGCAAGCCGACCAATGCAAGACGCATCAAGGCCGCTGCCGAGCCTCAATTATTCTCGGGCGTCGACAAAAAAGAAGACTATCAACGTATGCATGAAAAGGGCTATGAGTTGGTAGGTTATTCCAACTTTACAGCAGGCGATATTGCCCCTGAGCTTGCGCTGCCTCAGGCCAGGAAAGTAGGTGCTGAGATGGTGCTACTGTATTCCGAAAAAACTGGCAATCGCCAAGGTAGCGTGCAAGAGTTGAAGGATGCCAAGGCTAGGGGTGAAAAAATTCGCTCAGAGGATATCAAAGACAGACCGATGGGCTACAGCTACTTTGCTACTTATTGGGCCAAAATTATGCCGCCAGTATTGGGGGTTCACGTGTTGGTGCCTAAGGAAACAGAAAAGCCTGATGGTTTGATTGTATTGGTGGTGATGGACGGATCGCCTGCACAGAAAGCCGGTATCAAAAAAGATGACATCTTGAGCAAAATTGGTGATGTAGAAGTGAATACCATAGAGCAATTGAATCAGGCGATGACGAAATTCAGCGGTCAAGCAGTGACCATTGAATACAAGCGCGAAAGACAGTTTATGAGTACAACGGCGAATCTCAATTAATTTGGATTTGCCTCGCCGCACACGTCGCGTAGCAGTTTGAATAAGAGGCGGCTGCTTTTAGGAGGTTTGTTTTGTTCGGCCTCCTTGCGCGCGTTGCGTATCAGTGTGCGGACTTGCTGGATATCAACATTTGGGAATTGCTGAATAAAGCTTGCTAGGGCTTGGTCGTCGGCGATTAGTTGTTCGCGACGCTTTTCTAGCCCATGAAAAAATGCGTTTTCCGCTTGGTTTTTGCCATCCCATTTTTCGAATTGTTCAATAATGGGCTGCGCGTCGATTTCTCGCATCAAAGTACCAATATATTGACGATGACGACGAAGTGCGCCATTAGCACGAATTTTCCTGCCCTCTTGTATAGCTAGCAGCAATGTTTCTGGCAAATCGAGAACTGCCAGTTTGCTGTCTGGCAAATCAAGTAATTTAACTCCCAAATCTTGCAGGGCATCTGCTGAAGCTTTGAGTTTGGTTTTACTAATGGGTTGTAGTTCGTTTTCTGAATCAGTCATTTTGCGTGCTATCGTCATACTAAAGCGATTATCTTATCCAAGCGTGGCTCATGAAAGCCATTATAGTGCGGTATCATATCAGCTTTTGCTAATCGCCTGCGTTGTCGGTGTGGCATGACTTTTTTTACTATAGGATTTTATGAGCGTCGCGGGATTTAATTTCTCACTAGAAGAATTGAAACAAATGAATGAAACGGTCATTCGTATGGCCAGCCTTCAGGGTGCTAGCGCGGTAGAGTCCGAAGTGAGTGTCGGTTTTGGTCAAGATATCTCAGTAAGGTTGGATGAGGTCGAGACCATAGAATATACCCAAGATAAAGGTGTGAATGTAACCGTCTATTTTGGGCAACAAAAGGGCACTGCCAGTTCTTCAGATTTGAGTCCTCAGGCTTTGCAAGATACCGTTGAGGCTGCTTGTAATATCGCACGCTATACGGCCAGCGATGAGTTCTGTGGTCTCGCGCAAGCAGAGCGTTTGGCCAAACAACCCCTTGATTTAGCCTTGCATCATCCATGGCATTTGAGCGTAGAGCAGGCGATTGCCCTTGCTCGAGAATGTGAGGCAGCTGCGCTGCAAGTGGATAAACGCATCAGCAATTCCGAGGGCGCCGCTGTCTCTACCCATCAAAGTTTATTCGCCTACGCGAATAGTCTGGGCTTTAACGATGGCTACGCTAGCTCTCGACATGGCATTTCATGTTCTGTCATAGCCGAGTATCGTAAGCAGATGCAACGCGACTATTGGTACACCACAGCACGCGATGCTAACGCTTTGCTAAGTCCGGCACAGGTTGGACAAATAGCAGGTGAGCGAACAGTGAGAAGACTAAATGGTCGTAGCATCAAGACCAAGCAAGTGCCTGTCATATTCGAGGCACCTATCGCTGCAAGTCTAATATCGCATTTGGTGTCAGCCATCTCTGGTGGGAATTTATATCGTGACAGCTCGTTTTTAAAAGACACTCTACATCAGTCCGTGATGTCTCCCTGTGTCACCATACTTGAGGATCCCCACATTCCTGGAGGTCTAGCAAGTAGCCCTTTTGACTATGAGGGGGTGGAGACGCAGCCTCGCACTTTGATAGACCAAGGTGTATTGCAAGGGTATATGTTGTCGAGTTACTCAGCCCGTAAGCTGGGCATGCAGACGACGGGCAATGCCGGCGGTAATCACAATCTGATTGTGCAGTCACAAGACTATGATTTTGAAGGTCTGCTGCAATTAATGGGAACCGGTTTATTGGTCACAGAGTTATTGGGTCAGGGCGTCAATATGGTGACGGGAGATTATTCCAGAGGCGCGGCAGGATTTTGGGTGGAGAACGGAAAGATTGCATATCCAGTGGAGGAAATTACCATCGCTGGTAACCTATCTACCATGTTTAAACAAATCGTTGCGATTGCCAATGACACACTCATTTCTGGTTCAAAGCAGATAGGATCTGTGTTGATCGAGCAAATGACGGTGGCAGGAAAATAAATAGATTCAACGATTTTAAGCGCTATAGGCAATAAAAAAGGGGCTGAATGCCCCTTTTTTATTTTTACAGGTTACTTGGATTCGGTTGCAGTATCTAAATCTTCTGCACTATCTTCAATCTGTTCTGTGACTGCGCCATCAGAAATCAGGTTGATACGACGTTGAGAGTAAGCGTCACGCATAAAGGCGTATGGATCTAATGCAGCTTCATCAAGCAAGTCAGAACCAGGAAGCAAGTCCGCACGTTTATCAATAAATTTAGTAACCAATAAGACGTTTCTAGTTCTTGGCTCTTCGATATATCCCAATGGATCGAAGTAGAACCAGTCTGTCACCAAACCGAATGTATCACGTAAATTGCTTGGGCCTAAGAAAGGGAGTACTAAGTATGGGCCCGTTCCTACACCCCAATAACCCAGGGTTTGGCCAAAGTCTTCGCGATAGTTGCTAATTCCTGTTCTGGAGGCAACATCAATAAAACCGAGAATACCTACCGTGGTATTCACCACAAAACGTCCAGTCGTTTCAGCCGCTTTGCTAAATTTGAACTGAAGCAATTGATTCACAATTGTGACCACGTTGCTTAAGTTGTTGAAGAAGTTGTTGATACCAGCTCTGACGGGTGTTGGGGCAATCGCTTTGTATCCACTAGCCACCGGTTTGAATACTGCCTTGTCAGCGACATCATTGAATTTGTAGATTCCACGGTTCATCGGCTCTAGCGGGTCTTTGTCCGAGGTCGAGGAACAGCCGGCTAAGGTCATGGCGAGCAACAGTGCGGTAATAAAGCTTAAAAACTTTTTAGACATTCCAAACTTTCTATAGGGTTTGTTTGATTTAAACACTAGTCAAAACTATAGCGAACTTTATCTGATTGCCTCACAAAAGTCTAGCCATTTGTTGGTCTTAAGCAACACTTGTCGCATTTTTGTATAAAGCGAGTGCCAAAGCTCTCTGCTCGCTGTGTTCGACGACGGGTGCAGGGTAATTTTTCCCGATGACTAAGTTAATCTCTTGGCGTCTTAGAGGGGGAATCAGCCAAGGCGCATGAATCTCTTTATGGTTACAGTTGGCAAGCTCCGGGACATATTTGCGAATGAACTTACCGTCAGCATCAAACTTTTCCGATTGACTGATGGGGTTGAATATCCTAAACCAAGGTTGTGCATCGCATCCGGTTGAAGCCGCCCATTGCCAGCCACCATTATTTGCACTTAAATCAAAATCAATCAGATTTTCTGCAAAATAACGCTCACCCCAACGCCAATCAATAAGCAAATCTTTGACCAAAAAGCTCGCGACCACCATACGCAAACGGTTGTGCATATAACCAGTTTGATTCAATTGACGCATGGCAGCATCGATGATTGGAAAGCCTGTATTCCCCTGACACCAAGCTTGGAACCAATCTTCTCGATTAGGAAAGGGTAAACGGTCAAATTCTGCTTTAAAGGATTTGCCCGAGCCTAAGTCAGGCCGATGGTAGAGTATTTGAAAATAGAAATCGCGCCATATCAGTTCGTTTAGCCAAGTTTGCGCTCCTTGGTTATGTTGCTGCAGCGCAAAGCGCGCCAACTGTCGCACAGAAATTGTGCCAAAACGCAAATGAACGGAGAGATACGAAGGGCCTTTGACTGCAGGAAAGTTGCGCTGTTCGGCATATAAACCCATACGATGTTGAAAGTCTTGCCACAATGTTTGTGCGCCTGACATTCCGAGAGGCATCTTTAATTCGCTTAGATTGCTTTGCGTGAAGCCCATGCTCTCTAGAGATGGAATCTCGGGCTCTGTTATTTTGGCTAGTTTGTGCCAGTGATCATCGACAGGGTAGGGCAGTAATTGTTGATCACTGAGTTGTTTTAAAACGGCATTTTTGTATGGGGTAAATACTGAGTATGGTTTGCCCTGAAGACTTAATATCTCATCCTGTTCAAACATCACTTGATCTTTGAATTGCTCAAAAGCAATTCCTAGTGATCCCAATGCATCCGCCACCCATTGGTCGCGAGAGATAGCTGTGGGCTCGTAGTCACGATTGCTCAATATGGCTTGGACTTGCAGTTGTTTTGCTAGATTGACGATTTCTTCTTTAGCGTCGCCATAACGCACTATCAAATCGCCGCCATGTTGCTGAAGCGCCTGTTTTAATTCTTGGACCGCATGCCAAATAAATTCCACCCGCCTATCAGCACGCTGCTTAAGTTGGTCCAAGATGGCGCGATCGAAAACAAACACGCAATATACTTGCTCAGATTGGCTTAGGGCTTGATACAGGGCGGCGTGGTCATAGTCGCGTAAGTCGCGTCTAAACCAGACCAGAGAACGAGTGAATTGGCTCATGCATAGTCCTTTTAATATTCATCAGCAGACCCATTAAAAATCCATAAGTTGCAAAGCTCAATCAGATTTGTCTTGCAAGGGTCACACACTATTCTCGATGATAAGGATGTTGCTGAATGATGCTCCAAGCCCGATAAATCTGCTCGCTGACTAACACACGCACCATGGCATGCGGCAGGGTAAGTTTGGAAAGCCCCCAAACAAAATTCGCAGAGGCAATAATGGATGCATCCAAACCATCGGCACCTCCGATGATAAGACTGACATTTTTGCCCAACTGTTGCCAGTCTTGCATTTGTGTAGCCAGTTGCTGAGTACTGATTTGCTGACCATGTTCATCGAGTACAACGCGATAGTCTTGACCGCAGGCTTCCAAAATCCGCTTGGCCTCTGCTTGCTGGACAGTATGGGAATTTTTTCCTGCAGCGCGTTTGTCCGGCTTGATTTCGACAATATCAAGCTGCATTTCTCTGGGCATACGTTTGAGATAGTCCTGACAGGCTTGATTCACCCAGTCAGGCATTTTGTGACCTACGCTAATAATGCGCAGCTTCAAGGTTGAATCTTCTACGGAGTGGCGCGTGCCGCGCTTTGTCTAGAATCTTGTGTAGCGCCCCACAATTGCTCAAGATTGTAGTAAGCGCGTGCTGTAGGCAACATAATGTGCACGATGACCTCGCCCAAATCCAATAGTACCCACTCCCCCTCACGCTCACCTTCTATGCCTTGGGTGGCAACACCCAGTGCTTTAAGTTTTTCGCTCACGTTATGAGCAAGTGCTTTAGATTGGCGTGATGAGCTGGCGCTGGCGATAATCATGTAACTCGCCATAGAGGTGAGTTTTCTCACATCCATGACATTGATATCAAAGCCTTTGATGTCTTCTATGGCGTCAACCACAGCTTGCTTGATTTTTTCTAATTCCATTAAATAGCGGTACTTTCAGCGATGACCAAGCTTAAGCAGCTTGGACAGGTATGTCGTGACGTTGGTCAACGATACGGTTATTGCTATCTACATAAACTAGTTGTGGCTTGAAAGTACTGAGCTCAACCTCGTTATAAACCGCATAGCTAGCAATAATTAACAGGTGCCCTGGATTTGCCTTGCGCGCTGCAGCACCGTTCACAGAAATAATACCGGATCCACGCTGTGCACGAATTGCATAGGTAGTGAAACGTTCGCCATTATTGATGTTGTAGATGTCGATTTGCTGATACTCTTTGATGTCTGCTGCTTCTAACAACAACTCATCAATCGCACAGGAACCTTCATAGTCCAATTCGGAATGTGTACAACGCACCCGATGCAACTTGGATTTGAGCATGGTTCTTTGCATATTTCCCCTTATTCCCAGAGTGTGCACGCTTAGTGCGCATTAAAAAAGGACGCATATTATATGGCTAAGTTGTTGCTGCGCAAAATTTTTATCAGAATGGTGCGCCTGTAATTACAGATTACATTCCAAATTATCTATCAGTCTAGTATTGGCGATGTAGCCAGCAGCCAAAATCACAATATCCTTATCCTCTTTTTGCGCAGCTTGCAGGCTGTGTTGCTGGCATATCTCAATATAGTCTAGCTGCCAGCCCTGTTCAACCAATGATTGTTTGGCCCATTGCTGCCAATAAGCAAAATCTGGCTTTTGCTGCAGGCCCTGTGCTACTTGTTGTAACACTTGATACATTGAACTGGCTTGCTGTTGTTGTTCTGCGGTCAAGTAGCCATTGCGTGAGCTCATTGCCAAGCCGCTAGGGTTGCGCATCGTTTCGCCAGACAAAATAGTGATAGGTAAATTGAGCTGTTGCACCATCATTTTTATCAACCAAAGCTGTTGATAGTCTTTTTTGCCAAAGACTGCGATGGGCTCTAAACAGCCATTGCTAAAAACCAAGTTAAATAACTTCAAGACGACAGTGGCTACCCCATTGAAATGACCAGGTCTGTGGGCGCCACACAGATGGTTGGCAACTTCTGGCAAAGCGATCATCACTTGCTGTCCAGTGCTTTGCTGGGTACTGTCAAAGTTTGGGTACATCGTAAGATGGTCAGGAGCAAAAACAATGTCGACCCCTTCGTTTTGCAATAGTGATAAATCTTGTTGCAAAGTCCTAGGGTAGCGGCTGAAGTCTTCTTTGGGGCCAAATTGCAAGGGGTTAACATAAATACTGACCACAACCTTGGCGCCTGTAGCAAGGGCTTGTTTGACCAAGCTGATATGTCCTTGGTGTAGATTACCCATGGTAGGGACCAAGGCAATTTTCTCAGCACCTTTCAGCGTTTGTCTGAGTGTTTTTTCGTCGGTGATGACTTGCATCTGAACTCGCCTTTATCAATCAAACTTAGTAACTATGTTCTTTGCCTGGAAATTCAGCTGTTTTCACAGCCTGCACATAGTGGCTGATTGCACTTTGTATGCTGCCATGCGCTGATAAAAAGTTTTTGACAAAACGTGGCGACTTGAAAGTCTTTCCAGAAGCCGGGCCAGTATATATGCCTAACAAATCATGTAATACCAATACTTGACCATCGCAATTTACGCCAGCCCCTATGCCTATCGTCGCAATGGAGAGGGCGGCGGTGATTTGGCTAGCCAATGCTGCTGGAATCATTTCCAGCACTAATAGGCTAGCGCCAGCCTCTTGTAAGGCGAGCGCATCATGCAAAATTTGGTGTGCTTGCATGTCCGTTTTGCCTTGAATTTTATAGCCACCCAATTGATGGACAGACTGGGGAGTAAACCCCAAATGACCACAAACAGGAATCCCGTGATCAACTAGATATTTTGTGCAGGCTATGGTATTGCCGCCGCCTTCAATTTTGACCATATCTGCACCGGCAGCTAGGAGTGCTTGAGCATTGCGAAGAGCGTCCGCAGATTGATGTTCATAACTGTTAGCGGGCATATCCGTCACTATCATTGCATGCGGAGCTCCGGCTCTCACCATGCTGGTGTGATAGGCCATCTCTTGGATGCTGACCTTCAGGGTATCCGCTTGACCTTGTAATACCATGCCTAAAGAGTCTCCCACGAGCAGGATGTCGACCCCTTGTTCCACCATCAGCTTGGCGAAAGTGGCGTCGTAACATGTCAGCATGGCGAGCTTTTCACCGCTCTGTTTAAACTGCATCAGCTTGCTAGCTATCATTGCTGTACCAAGGCTCAATCGAGATTGGGGTTGAAGAATTCGCGCTGGCTTTGCATTTGCATAATTCGATCAATCAGCAATTCCATCGCCTCCTCGCTGGTCAGGATATTTAATTTTTCGTTGTTGACGATCAATAAAGGAGAAGATGCGTAGTTATGAAAAAACTCGCTATAAGCTTGAGCTAACTTGGCCAGATAATCCCTGGAGATGGACTGCTCATACTGAATATTGCGCTCTTCCACTCGGGTCAGTAACTCTTCTACGGGTGTTTGCAAATAGATGACTAAACTTGGTTGAGAGGCTTGCAAGCGCATTTTTTGATAAATGGTTTGGTATAAATCAAATTCGTCATCTGCAAGATTAATGCGGGCAAATAAAGGATCTTTTTCAATAAAAAAATCAGCGACAAAAGCGTCACCAAAAATGTCTTGTTGTGTTAAATCTTGTAATTGCTGCGCACGTTGAAACAGAAAGTGCAGTTGCGCAGGCAGTGCATAGCGTGGCATGTCACGATAAAAGCGCTCAAGAAAAGGGTTCTCTTCGGCCTTCTCTAGCAGCAGGTTGACTTGGAATCGCTCTGCCAGCTTTTTAGCCAAAGTGGTTTTACCACTGCCGATAGGGCCTTCAACCACTATATATGGATATTTTTGAAAAATTTGCTTAGCACTCATGGGTAATATTATCTAAGAATTTTGATGAAAACGGTTCAAATTTTATGTATGCCATCAATTTCCAGTGATTCGGCGATCTGTTGAACATTGCCTATTTTGGGGAGCATTAACTCAGGCGCAATCTCTTTTAGGGGCACCATCACAAAAGCACGCTGATGCATACGCGGATGGGGCAGTGTGAGTTGCTCGGTCGCAACCTCAAGTTGGCCATACAATAACAAATCCAAATCTAATGTACGTGGCGCATCCTTAAAGGGGCGCTGCCGACCAAACCGCTGCTCAATGTCTAATAAAGTTTGTAAAAGGCTCATGGCATCTAAGCATGTGTTCACTTTGATGACCGCATTGATGAAGTCAGCTTGATTTAGATAACCTACTGGAGTCGTCTGATAAAGCGATGATGTCGCAATTAGCTCAATTTGGGGGTGTTCTGAGATGAGTTGGATAGCTTGAAGTATATTGCGCTGCGGCTGTTCTAGATTGCTTCCCAAGCCAATATAGGCCTGTTCAGATATTTTTTCTTGCTGGTCAATGGGCGTCATGCTGATCTGTCCCGCCTGTCGCAGAGTTGTCAGCCGCTTGGCCACCATTTCTTTTACGTCTGCGTCTGCGTTTACTTTTACTTTTTGTTGTTTCTGGCAATACCATCGCAGCGCGAGAATTTGCGTCCGCTTCGACAAACTGCTGCCACCATTGCGCAATACTTACATCAATTTCCCCCGACTCACAGCGCAATAGAAAAAAGTCGTAAGCCGCACGGAATCTTGGATGCTCTAATAATGTATAAGGACGCCGCCCCTGACGATATTCAAAGCGAGCTTGCATAGCCCAAATTTCTCGCATCCCAGCAGTAAACCGTTTATGGATGGCCAGCTTATCTGTTTGTATGCGGATCACATCATCCATCGCCGCAAAGATGGCCGGCATTAGCGGCAGATGCTGTTGATGTTTCTGCCATGAGGCCAATACCTCATGCCACAAAAGCGTAGCAAATAGAAAAGCAGGGGATACTGTTTTCCCACTTAGGACACGTTGGTCAGTATTGGCCAATGCGAGGTTTACAAAGCGCTCGCCTAATGGTTGTTCAAGAACGACATCAAGCAGAGGAAGTAAGCCATGATGGAGGCCAAATTTGCGCAAGGCTTTGGCGCTCTCCATCGCGTGACCAGAAAGAAACAGTTTAAGCATTTCATCAAATAATCGAGAAGGGGGGACTTCAGATAATGCGTCTGCCATCTCGCTGATGGGCGCAGCTGTTTTTTTGTCTAAATCCAGTCCAAGTTTAGCTGAGAGTCTGACCGCTCTTAGCATACGCACAGGGTCTTCACGATAACGCTGTTTAGGTTCGCCGATGATGCGCAGAATCCCCTGTTGTATGTCTTTAAGGCCGTCGTGGAAATCAATCAAGTGCTCTTGCTGAGGATCGTAATATAAGGCATTGGCGGTAAAGTCACGGCGCGTGGCATCTTGTTCAATATTGCCAAAAACATTATCTCGGATAATCCGACCTGATTCGTTGATTTTGCTGTCATCCTGCTCGTCTTGCGCATGCCCCCGGAAAGTTGATACCTCAATAATTTCTGAGCCAAACATTACATGGACTAGGCGAAAGCGACGACCAATAATGCGCGAGCGTCGAAAAATATTTCTTACTTGTTCAGGGGTGGCATCCGTTGCAACATCAAAATCTTTGGGGTGTTGATTGAGTAGCAAGTCTCTGACTGCGCCGCCCACAATATAAGCTTTGTGACCTGACTTTTGCAGACCCTGAATAGTCTTGAGTGCGGCATCGCTAATCAGGCCTTTATCAATCCTATGGGTTTTTTTGTGGTGTATCTTGGCCTTGTCCAACCCATGGTTTTGGCTATTTTCATGGCCCGCTTGCAATGATGGCTTGTCCGATAACTTTTTTTTGTTTCCAAGCCAAGACTGAATGATTTTTTTGATCATGTTGAAATGTTGGGACTCAATACTTCCAGGGTTTACTTGCGCTGTTGTTTGTTGTGCCAGAGAACATCGGCGACATTGGCTTCACGATTGATCGTTCTGCACATCACGAAAAGTAAATCGGATAATCTATTCAGATATCGCAATGCGTTTTCAGTGACGCCGCCCTCATGGCTCAGTTTTACCAAGGAGCGTTCAGCACGTCGACAAACCGTTCGTGCTAAATGACAATGGGCTGCAGCGCGGGAGCCGCCAGGCAAAATGAACTCATCTAATGGTTTGAGTTGTTCATTTAATTGGTCAAGAAAGTTCTCTAAATAATCGATTCGGGCGCTATCGATAACAGCATGTCCCGGAATACAAATTTCTGCGCCTAAATCAAACAAATCATGTTGAATGCTATGCAATGATTGTTGCAAATAGTCTGAAATTTGTTCGGTGCAGAGTATGCCGATACAGGCGTTGAGCTCGTCAACATCCCCCATTGCGATGACGCGCAGGCTGTCTTTATCAACTCTTGATCCGTCCCCGAGGCCGGTGGTGCCGGTGTCACCCGTGCGGGTGTAGATTTTACTTAAGCGTTTACTCATCCTCACATTATGACAGTTTTCTAAATTGACTGTCACGCAATATGCCCAGGCGAAACAACTATATTTATGCAAATGTTGAAGTCGCGAGTTTTGAAGCTTGAACCTCGTTTTTTTATATGGTATCGTCACGCTCTGTAACAAATCAGTTACAAATTGTTAAATAACATCTTCAACAATAACTATAATGATTTTGGGTGGGGCTTTTAGCTCCTTGTTAAGTTTTGCGGTTCCTTTGAAACGGGGTTGCATCATGAATGAAGGCAAGTATGAAGTAGTTGCCAAGCCTAATTGCTCATTGAGCAAACAAGGTAGGCTTTATGCCGTGCTTGCGGTCAGCGTTTTTTCATTGATGATTTCCATTTTTTTCTGTTTCTTCGGTGCATGGATGGTATTGCCTTTTACAGGCCTTGAGTGTTTGGCAGTGGCAGCAGCGTTTTATTACATGCAATGTCATTCCAAAGACTACGAGAGCATCACTATTCAAGATAGTGAGCTGACCATACAAAAACGCAGCTACAAAACAGTCACCCAACAGAGTTTTAATCGTTATTGGGCCAAGGTTTATTTACATGATTTGCCTAACGGTAACCATGATTTGAGAGTTTGTTCGCATGGCAAGGAAATTAGTTTTGGCAGTCGTTATATGGATGATGAGCAGCGTATTCAACTTGCTAAAGAGTTGAATCAATATGTTGGCTTAGCCTTTTAACCTGATTGGTAACAGAGGGAGTGGTAATGTTTACGCAGTGGTTTAAAAATCGATGGATGTTGTTAATCAGTGTGCTCTTGTCTTTGCACGCACACGCTGAAATTACATGGAATTTCCCAACGCCTGCTACACCGATGGCTGAGGATACATTGCATGTACATAATAAATTTATGTTGATTGTGATGGTTATCTTCTTGGTTGTATTAGGAATTATGATTTATTCCATTTATAACCATAGAAAGAGCAAGGGTTTTAAAGCTGCTAAATTTGATGGCCCAAGCAATAAATCTCAATTGATTTGGACCTTAGTTCCATTTGCGATTTTGCTTTACATCGACTTTATCTTGATGGGTATTCCTGCTTATCACAGTGTGGTTGCGATGGAAGACACCAAAACCAATGCTGATATGGTAATCAAGGTCACTGGTTCTCAGTGGCGTTGGCAATATGAGTATATGGACGGTGATGCCCAAGGCCTCAAATTCGTTTCCAATCTAAAAACATCTGAAGATGAAATTTACAACAAAACAGATAAGAACCCTCAATATCTGTTGGACGTAGATAATCATCTAGTTCTCCCAGTCGACAAAAAAGTTCGTGTTTTGTTGACTTCTACTGACGTGATTCATAACTGGTGGGTGCCTGCCTTTGGTGCGGCCCGCGATGCTATCCCTGGTTTCTTGCGTGAAACATGGGTGAAAATCGACAAGCCAGGTGTTTACCGTGGGCAATGTAAAGAATTGTGCGGTAAAGGTCATGGTTTTATGCCTGTCGTCGTTGAAGCTGTTCCAGAAGCAGACTACAAAGTCTGGGTTGAAGCACAGAAAGTAAAACTGGCAGCAGCGGCCGAAGGTGCTAATAAAGAATGGAGCAAGGACGAGTTGGTGGCTAAAGGTAAAGAAGTCTATGCCAAAAACTGCCAAGTCTGTCACCAAGCGAATGGTAAAGGTTTGCCACCTGCATTCCCCTCACTGGTTGATAGTGCTATCGTGAAGGGTAAGATTTTTGATGAACAAGGCAAGCTGTTGAAAGATAGCCATTTAGACAGAGTATTGAATGGTAAGGGTGTAATGCCAGCATGGAAGAGCGTTTTGAATGACGTTGAGATTGCTGCTGTTGTGACCTATGAGCGTGTAGATTTTGGTGGTATGAGCGATACGCTTCAGCCTGCCCAAGTTAAAGCTTTAAGATAATTCGTTTTATTTGTTAATTTAGATGTTGGTATTTAATAGGAGGTAGTGATGAGTTCCCAAGCAACTGTCCATCATGATCATCATGATGACCACCATCCAACCGGTATCATGCGGTGGCTAACCACCACGAATCACAAAGATATCGGAACGATGTATCTGGTGTTTTCCCTAATTATGTTCCTACTTGGTGGGATTATGATTTTGGGTGTACGCGCAGAACTATTCCAACCTGGTTTGCAATTAGTGAAGCCAGAGTTCTTTAACCAATTGATTGGCGTTCATGCGCTTATCATGATTTTTGCAGCGTTAATGCCAGCAGCTACAGGCTTTGCCAACTGGATGCTACCTCTGCAAATCGGTGCGCCAGATATGGCCTTGCCACGTTTGAATAACTGGGGCTTTTGGTTATTGCCTCCAGCAGCAATTCTTTTAACCCTGCCATTTACCTTAGCTTTATTTGGTATCGGTGATGGTGCGATTGCGACTGGTTGGACATTCTATGCTCCGTTGTCTGTACAAGGTGGCATCGGCGTTGACTTTGCCATTTTTGCTGTGCACTTATTAGGTGTGTCTTCAGTATTGGGTTCTATTAACGTGATCGTGACTATTTTGAATATGCGCGCTCCTGGTATGACCCTGATGAAAATGCCTATGTTTGCATGGTCATGGTTAGTGACAGCTTTCTTGTTAATTGCAACGATTCCAGTTTTGGCCGGTGCAGTCACCATGTTGCTGACAGACCGTCACTTCGGCACTCATTTCTTTGATGCTGCTGGTGGTGGTGATCCAATCTTATTCCAACACTTGTTCTGGTTCTTTGGTCACCCAGAGGTTTATATCGTGTTGTTGCCAGTTTGGGGTTTCATGCCACAAATCTTGCAAACATTCTCACGTAAACCTATGTACGGTTACAAAGCACAAGTTTACTCATTGTGGGCAATTGGTATCTTGGCCTTGGTTGTTTGGGCTCACCACTTCTTCACTGTGGGTATGCCTGTTCCAGCCTTGCTGTACTTTATGTACAGTACCATGTCAATTTCCCTGCCATTGGCGGTGTTGTTCTTCTGCTGGATTGCCACAATTTGGAAAGGTTCTCTAACCTTTGAAACACCTATGTTGTTCGCTATTGGCTGGATCGTGTTATTCGGTATTGGCGGCTTGACAGGTTTGGTATTGGCTGACGTTGCTGCGGATGCGCAATATCACCATACCTATTTCGTGGTTGCCCATTTCCACTACACACTGTTTGCTGGTGGCATCATGGGTATCATGGCTGGTGTGTATTACTGGTTACCTAAGATGACTGGTCATATGTTTAGTGAAAGATTAGGCAAGTTACACTTCTGGTTGACTGCTATTTCTTTCAACTTAACATTCATCCCACAATTCTTCTTGGGTCTCGCTGGTATGCCAAGACGTATTCCTGACTATGCTTTGCAGTTTGCTGAGTTCAATATGATCTCTAGCTGTGCAGCATTTGTTCTAGGCTTGTCTCAGTTGATATTTGTTTACAACATCATCAGCTGTGTACGTGGTGGTAAAAAAGCGACCAACAAAGTTTGGGAAGGTGCTGAAGGTTTGGAATGGACATTGTCTTCTCCACCTCCATACCACAGCTTCACTGAACAACCAGTTGTTAAGTAATGGAGCTGGTATTGGCTGAGCAAAGAAAAAGTCGCAGTAAACGTATTGGATTAATTTTAGGTTTAGCTGTTTTAGCTTGGTATTTGATATCGATGTGGTTTATATGGCATCAGTAAATCAAAGAGAAAAAAACAGTCAGCCTAAAAGTAATAAAAAATTAGTCATACGTTTATTGTGGCTCGTAGTAGCGGCAGCAGTGTTTGGTTTCGCATTGGTGCCGCTCTACAATGTGTTGTGTAGTGTTACTGGTTTAAACGGTAAAACAAACAACACAGCAGATTTAAGTAAAACCGTGGTGGACAAAAACCGACTTGTGACGGTTGAATTTACTAGTACGGTGATGCCAGGTTTAGGTTGGGATTTTTATCCTCAGCAAAATCGCATCACTGTCCATCCGGGTCAGGTCGAGACGGTCAACTTTCTTGCCAAGAATGTGACCAATCAACCAGTAGTGGGGCAGGCTGTACCAAGCGTAAGTCCTGGACAAGCCTCTCTCTACTTTAAAAAGATAGAGTGCTTTTGCTTCCAACATCAGGAGCTAAAGCCCGGGGAGTCTAAGGTAATGCCACTGCGTTTTTATGTCAGTCCATCATTGCCTCAGAATATCGGTACGGTCACTTTGTCATATGCTTTCTATAGCGTAAACAAATAGCTGATATCGGAATAAATACCTATAACGTAGGAGTAAAGGGAAAAAATGGCATCAAAATCACAACAAGCAGAACACTATTTCGTTCCAAATCCCGTGATTTATCCAGTGATTGTTTCACTTGGTTTGTTATCACTGGCGTCTGGTTTTATTTTTAATGTGAACAATTATGCTGCGGGTGGATGGATGATGCTCGTGGGCACG
Organism: Methylophilaceae bacterium; assembly: GCA_009926205.1. GTDB lineage: Bacteria > Pseudomonadota > Gammaproteobacteria > Burkholderiales > Methylophilaceae > RFPI01. The sequence goes on along the minus strand of RFPI01000005.1, from coordinate 2,848 downwards.
ATTCTAATTCTCAGCATGGTATTCAAATGGATGGGTAGCATTATTGCTGAGAGTGAAGGCGGCTTATACAAAAAATGGGAAGATAAATCTTTCCGTGTCGGTATGATCGTATTTATCTGCTCGGAAGTGGCATTCTTTGCCGCATTCTTTGGGGCCTTGTTCTTTATGCGCGTTATCTCTATTCCAGAGTTAGCGTCATTCGATCCTAACTTCACCATGTACAAAGATTTTGTTGCTAACTGGCCTTCTGCTGGTCCTGGTGGTGTGGTGTTGGGTAAAGAATACGTGCCAGCTAAATTTGAACCTATGGGTGCATGGGGCTTGCCAGCAATCAATACCTTGTTACTGTTAACTTCTGGTGCAACCGTAACCTGGGCACATTGGGGTATTTTGAAAAACAATCGCCGTCAGTTGGTGTTAGGTTTGTTCATGACAGTGGCTTTGGGTATTGCCTTCTTGGCCTGTCAAGCAGTTGAATATCATCACGCTTACACTGAAATGGGTTTGACCCTTGGTGCAGGTGCTTATGGTGCTAGCTTCTTTATGTTAACTGGTTTCCATGGTTTCCATGTATTACTAGGAACCATCATGTTAATCGTGATTTTATTGCGTAGTATGAAGGGCCATTTTACCGCTCAGCGTCACTTTGGTTTTGAGGGTGTGGCTTGGTACTGGCACTTTGTTGACGTGGTTTGGTTAGGTCTATTTGTGTTTGTTTATTGGCTGTAGAAACTAACATGCAACAAAAAAGGCGATATTCGTATCGCCTTTTTTATGCCCGTTGTTTACCAAGTAAGTGTTTCAATCAGCTTCTGCTTGGGCCTTGCAATCTTTAGCGACCAATCAGTCCTGCCGAGTAACCGATCAAAAGAAATATAAATAAGAGAAACGAAAGACAGATACGCACGGTCAATGCTTTGGCGGTTCTGTTACTTCCAGTGCCTTTATCTTTGTTAAGAAAGAATAGCGCAGAGAATAGGCTGGTAATAATCATCAACAAAGCGATGACGATAATGGCTTTAATCCACATGGTGTAAGCCCCTTTAGGGTTGTAATAGTTAAATAAATTGCAATAATGAGTCTAGCATAGCGAGCAGTCAATATTGCTTAAAATTTTGCAAAATAGTCAGGATGGAATAGTCGTTTGAATAGAAGAAATATTAGCTTTATTGTCATTGGTTTATTGATTACGACCTTATGCGTGGTTACTTGTGTGCGCTTGGGGAATTGGCAATATGTAAAAGCGCAAATTAAACAGCAATATCAGGCACAGTTGGATCAACGATTAAGTGCATCGCCAGTGCCTTTGCCAAAAGCATTAGATCAAGCTGAATCATTACGCTACCTGCGAGTCAAAGTTCAAGGTGAATACTTGGCGCCCGCGCAGTTTCTGTTGGATAACCAAGTTTATCAAGACAGGGCTGGGTATCATGTTTATACCCCACTGCGTGTTGCGGGCTCAGAGCAAGTCATTTTGGTCAATCGGGGTTGGACTGTAAAAGACTTTAGTGCTGCGAATGTGAGTCCCGTTCCAGTGCCACAGGGTCCGCAAACAATAGAGGGCTATCTATGGGTGCCACCCAGTAAAACCTATCGTTTAAACAATCAAGCACAGTTGACGCAAGAGGCCGGCGCAACCGTTCGCGAATTATTAGATATAGCGCAGCTTTCTCAGCAATTATCTATCCCCTTAGCACCTGTTGTTATTCGTTTAATCGAAGCACAGGCTGGTAGTCATTTGATTGTTGATTGGCCTCGGCCAGACGATAGAATCGTAACGCATTTAGGCTATGCCTATCAGTGGTATGGCTTTGCTGTTGCTGCCATATTGATATTTTTAGTTGTTGCTTGGCGAAGGAGTTGGAAATAATGACTGCATCACAACAAAGAGGACGGTGGGTTCTATTAGGCATGGTGTTATTTTTTGCTGCCCCACTCGTCATCGTTTTGACTATGCATTTTTTTAATGTGCATCCTACTGGGGCCAGCCATGGTGTTTTGGTGGCAGAGGCAAAACCATTAAAATTACCCACTAGCGCAGGAGTTGATCAAAGCAAGCTATGGCAGGATAAATGGAATTTATTGTATGTTGCCGAGCGTTGTGAGGCTGTGTGTCAACAAAGCATTGCAGAGATGCGACAAATTCATGCCTCTTTAGAGAAAGATATTCCGCGAGTACAACGCGTGCTGATTACGGCGCAGCCAACCGATGCAAGCATTAAGCAACAGTTTCCAGACTTGGTCATTATTAGTGATGCCACGACTAATACTGAGGTTTGGCAACAGGTGACCGCATTAACTCAGTCACAAGAGGCTAGTATTTATTTGGTTGATCCATTTGGTAACTTGGCGATGCGTTTCCCGCCTAGTTTGCCTGCCAAAGATATACGTAAAGATTTAGTCCGTTTATTGAAATATTCATGGGCAGGGTAGTGATGCAAATTTCTTTTTACCAAAAACTTATTTTGTGGGCGAGTTTATTAGCCATTCTATTGGTTGGGCTGGGTGCCTATGTACGTCTTTCTGATGCTGGCTTAGGTTGTCCAGACTGGCCGGGTTGTTATGGCACATTAACAGTCCCACAATCTGAACATGCAATCGCTGATGCGAATCAAGCTTATCCAGACAGACCGGTAGAGCATGGCAAGGCTTGGAAAGAGATGGCGCATCGTTATGTGGCAGGGGTATTGGGCCTACTTATTTTGCTGATATTTGTAAAAAGTTGGCGTTTGCGTCAGTACATTCATGTATCACCATGGTTGCCCAGCTTTCTGATGTTATGGGTGGTATTTCAAGCGATGCTAGGCATGTGGACCGTGACCATGCTGCTGATGCCGGCCATCGTCAC
>RFPI01000040.1 GCA_009926205.1 Methylophilaceae bacterium | reverse complement strand
CTGCTAATATGCTGGCAATCAGACTGGTAGTAGTGGTCTTGCCATGCGTCCCTGCCACCGCAATACCCTGACGGAATCGCATCAACTCAGCCAACATCATGGCGCGCGGTATCACTGGTATTTTGCGACTTCTCGCTGCCATGACTTCAGGATTACTTTCATTCACGGCACTAGAGACCACGACCACATCGGCATCCGCAAGATGCTCGGCCTGATGTCCTTGGCACACCCTTGCGCCTGCCGCTTTGAGTCTTTCAGTCACCGAATTGCTGGCCAAGTCTGAGCCTGACACTTGGAAGCCAAGATTCAGCAATACCTCGGCAATGCCGCTCATGCCTGAGCCGCCGATACCGATAAAGTGAATGTTTTTGACTTTATGTTTCAAGCTGCCAACTCCTCACACCGACTCGCCACCACTTGTGCCGCTTGTGGTTTTCCCAAAAGATGGGCTTGTTCAGCCATGGCCAAACATTTTTCATGCGTTAATCCAGCTAATAAATCTGCCAACTTCTGCGCTGTTAAATCTTTTTGTTGTATCAATACCGCTGCACCCGCATTGGCTAAGTAAGCTGCATTGGTAGTTTGGTGATCATCCACAGCATGTGGAAACGGCACTAATAGGCTACCCAGACCAACTGCGGATAGCTCAGCCACCGTCATTGCACCAGCGCGACAAATCACAAAATCTGCCCAGTCATACCAATGCGCCATATCCTGTAAATATTCGCGGCAATCCGCCTCAACCGCGTGTTGGCGATAATGCGTTTGCAAATCCTGTATATGCTTACTTCCTGCCTGATGCACTACTTTTGGTCTTTGATTTTTTGCCAGTAAAGCCAAGGCTGCGGGAACAGTTTGGTTTAATGCTTGCGCACCCAAGCTACCGCCCACAACTAATATGCGTAACTTGCCAGCTCGTTTAGCCATACGCGCAGAGGGTGTCGCCAACTGACAGATATCCGCACGCACTGGATTGCCGACCAACTCAGCTTTTGGTAGTGCATGAGGGAAGGCACATAAGGATTTTTTCGCTAGCTTAGCCATCACACGATTGGTTAATCCAGCCACAGAATTTTGCTCATGAATCACCAATGGTCTGCCCAATAATTTCGCTGCAATACCACCGGGGAAGGCAGCAAAGCCGCCCATGCCTAACACCACATTAGGCTGATACATTCTGAATGCAGCCATGCTTTGTAGCAGCGCACGTAAAACTGCAATGGGCATGCCTATCCATGTCAACAAACCTTTGCCACGCACTCCACGCATTTGAATCATGGCTTTTTGATAAGGCTTATCTGCAATCAGTCGATTTTCCATACCGCCTTCAGTACACAGCCAAACCACACGCCAACCTTTTTCGCGCAATGTATCGGCGACCGCCATCGCGGGATAAACATGTCCGCCAGTACCGCCTGCCATCACCATTAAAGTGCGCTGACTCATACTGGTATCCCCCGTACGATGCGACGATTTTCCCAATCAATACGCAATAGCACTGCCATGGTGACGCAGTTGACCAAAATGCCACTTCCCCCAAAAGACATCAGCGGTAGTGTTAATCCCTTGGTTGGTAACAAGCCCATGTTGACACCCATATTGATTAGGCCTTGCACCCCCAGCCAAACTGCGATTCCTTGTGCCAAAAGCGCGGAGAAATAACGTTCGTTTTGTATCGCTTCTTTGGCAATGGTGAAACAACGCACAATCAACCAAGCAAATAAACCGACAACGACTGCAACTCCTACAAAGCCCAACTCCTCTGCAATCACGGCCAATAAAAAGTCGGTATGCGCCTCAGGTAAATACATCAGTTTTTCTACACTGGCGCCTAAGCCCACACCAAACCATTCACCACGACCAAATGCCATTAAGGCATGAGATAGTTGATAGCCTTTACCATAAGGATCAGCCCAAGGATCCATATAGCCAATGATGCGTTGTAATCGATAAGGGGATGACCAAATCAGCACCACAAAACCTATCACCAACATCACTATCAAGACGACAAAAATTCGAATATTGATGCCGCCCAGCCACAAGATGCCGATGGCAATCGCGGCAATTACGGCAAATGCACCGAAGTCTGGTTCGAACAGCAACAAGCCGCCCACCAACAACATCACACCCAACATGGGCAGGAAGCCATGTTTGACACTGTCCATCAGGGCAGCTTTGCGAGTGGTATAGTCAGCCACATACATAGCAGCGAGCAGCTTCATAAACTCTGAAGGTTGCACTTGGAAAAATAACAATTTAATCCAGCGTCGACTGCCCTGTGTCCTATACCTGGTATAGCCACCAGCAATAACAGCAATAGTCCGGCCAAAAACAGTAGCGGCGCCATCCTCTGCCAAACAGCAGTCGGGACTTGAAAAGCCAACACCCCAGCCACCAATCCAATCAAAACAAAAATTCCTTGTCGCACTAAGAAGTAGGTGCTTTGCTGATTGGTCGCCTCTCTCACTTCTGCAGTGGCAATCGATGCGGAATACACCATCACCAAACCAAAGGCCAATAAAATGAGGGTGACCCATAGCAAAGACTGATCATAGGTGGCCCCAATAATTTTTCCGCGATTGGCAAATGTCACACTCATGCCACTCTCCCTTGTTGTGTCTTTGCCAACTGATGGACCGCATGCACAAATACTTGAGCTCGATGCTCGTAGTTATCAAACATATCGAAGCTGGCACAGGCGGGTGACAGCAACACACAACCTTGCTTTGTGCCAAGCGCATGGCTTGCTCCACCGCTGCAGGTAAAGTCTCGCTAAATACTTGTTGAGTATTGCTATCTAACACTGCAGCAATTTGCTGCGCGTCGCGTCCGATCAGCACTACTGCTCGAGCCGTTTTATTCACCGCTGCTCGCAGCGGTGAAAAGTCCTGACCTTTACCATCGCCACCGGCAATCAATACCACCTTACCGGCAGCGCCTGAGAATCCATGCAAGGCAGCACAAGTTGCCCCAACATTGGTGCCTTTGGAGTCGAGTCATCGTAAAAATCTACGCCATTGATATTGGCTACCCACTCCACGCGATGTGCTAACCCTTTAAATTGTCGTAATGCTTGCGCACAAATCTCATCATTTATGCCTATCGCGCTGGTCAAAGCCCATGCTGCTAGGGCATTCGCAGCATTATGTAAGCCAGCAACCTTTAACTCAGACGCGGCCAACAAAGCTTGCTCGCCACGATATAGCCAGACTTCTCCATCAACCTGACGCAAGCCATATTCATCTGCATGTTGTGGGGTTTGCATACTAAAACTTAATAAGGTCTGCTGCGGATTGCGCATCGCCATACTGGCCGCATCATCGCGGTTTAACACTTGCACTTTGGCGTGTTGGAAGATGCGTTGCTTGGCCGCAGCGTAAGCTTGCATATCGGCATAGCGATCTAAGTGGTCTTCACTTAAATTCAGCATGGCAGCGGCATCCAATGAAAGCGAGTGTGTCGTTTCCAATTGGAAACTGGAGAGCTCTAATACAAACACCTCGGTGTTCTCATGCTCTTCATCCATCAGACTATCAAGCACTGGCAAACCTATATTGCCGGCCACAACGGTGCGGTATCCCGCCGCCTGACATATCTCACCGACCATGCTCGTCACAGTGGTCTTTCCATTCGAACCTGTAATCCCAATACGCTTAGCTGAAGTCGGGCAAGCGCGGGCAAACAATTCAATATCTCCGACAATTTCAATCCCGCGTTGCATTGCTGTTTGCAACAATGGAGTTTGTAAGGAGAGGCCGGGGCTAATCACCACACACTGCACATCGTCTAGCAAGCCATCGTGGAACTCGCCTAAATGAATTTCTAGCTCTGGCATTTGCTGTTGTACTGTGGCCAAATTGGGTGGCGACAAGCGAGAATCAGCAACGCGCACAGCAAGTCCTTGCGTGCGCAACCAGCGCAAAGCCGATAGGCCACTATGGCCTAGACCTAACACTAAATATTGCTGATGTTGTTGCACTGAATTCATCGTATTTTCAAACTCGCCAATCCCACCAAGACCAACATCATGGTGATAATCCAAAAACGTACGACCACTTGAGTTTCTTTCCAGCCTTTTTGCTCATAGTGATGATGCAAAGGCGCCATCAAAAAGATGCGGCGACCTTGGCCATATTTATTTTTGGTATATCGGAAATAAGTCACTTGAATCGCGACTGATAATGTTTCTACTACAAACACGCCGCTCATAATAAACAGCACAATTTCTTGTCTCACGATGACGGCCACGACGCCCAACGCAGCCCCCAGCGCTAGCGCTCCGACATCGCCCATAAATACTTCGGCGGGGTAAGCGTTGAACCATAAAAAGCCTAAACCTGCCCCTGCCATCGCTGCACAAAATACCGCCAACTCCCCTGCTCCAGCGATATAAGGAATCCCCAAATATTTTGAAAACACCAGGTGACCAGCGGCGTAAGCAAATATTGCCAATGCGCCAGAAATTAACACGGTGGGCATAATGGCGAGGCCATCTAGACCATCGGTAAGATTCACAGCGTTACTGCTTCCCACTACGACTAAATAGGTCAACACAGCGAAAGCCAAAGCACTCATAGGAAATACGAGATGCTTAAAAAATGGCACATATAAAGTCGTTTCTGCCGGCGTGCTGGCATTCATTACTAGGAATATTGCTACCCCGACACCAACCACGGATTGCCAGAAATATTTTTCTTTTGCCGCCAGTCCTTTGGGATTGCGATGCACCACTTTGCGCCAATCATCCACCATGCCAATCAGACCAAAGCCTAATGTGGACAGCAGAACCACCCAGATATAACGATTGCTCAAATCCCCCCATAGCAAGGTTGCAATGGCAATCGCTACCAATATCAGCGCACCTCCCATCGTCGGCGTGCCGGCTTTAATCAAATGTGTTTTTGGACCATCATCACGCACCGCCTGACCCACTTTGTAATGCGTCAATTTGCGAATTAGGCTAGGTCCCACCAAGAAGGAAATAGCGAGCGCAGTCAATGCAGCCAGCACCGCACGCAAGGTAATGTAATTAAATACATTGAACCCATGAATGTCTTGCGCTAACCATCTTGCCAAAATTAGCAACATGTTGAAGTCCTCTCTGTTGTTTGGGTTGATTGCAAAGCTTGTGTCACACGCTCCATACGCGCTGAGCGGGAGCCTTTGATAAGAATCACATCACCCTGTTGTAATTGCTGATGTAAAACATTGAGCAAATCTGGTAACTCGGAAAAATGCTGCGCGCCAGCGCCAAAACTGCTGCTCGCACTTTGGGATAGCGACCCCAAAGTGAATAAATGATTAACCCCTTGCTGGCGGGCATATTCACCAATTTCTCGGTGCAACTGCACAGCCATATCGCCCAATTCCGCCATATCGCCCATGACCATCAAACGTCTACCTGTCTGCTTGGCTAATACATCAATCGCAGCTTTCATAGAACTTGGATTTGCGTTGTAGGTATCATCTATCAGGCTTGTATGATGGATACCTGGCAGATGTCTTAAGCGTCCTGCAACCCCATTGAATTGACTTAAGCCTTGCGCAATCGCACTCAGCGGAATATCCAGCGCCAATGCCAAGGATGCGGCTGCCAATGCATTAGCGACATTGTGTAAACCCGGCACTTGAATAGAGAATTCAATTTGTCCCACAGGGGTAAACAACTGCATCAAACTGCCTGTGTTATGCAATTCATAATCCGCAGTGACATCGGCTGGTTGATGCAAAGCAAAAGTGATTTGGGTATGCGATTGGGTTTGTTTTAACCATTGTTGTGCGAATGCATCGTCGGCATTGATGACGGCCTTACCCGCTTGTTTCAAGCCATCAAAAATTTCACCTTTGGCATTCGCGATCGCCTGCAATGAACCCAACAGTCCAATATGTGCGCTCCCTACGTTATTTACCAATGCAACATCAGGCTTGGCCAAGTCACTCATATAGTGAATTTCACCGGGATGGTTCATGCCCATTTCCAACACCGCAAATCGATGCTGGTTGCGCAAGCGCAAAGCCGTTAATGGCATCCCTAAATCGTTATTTAAATTACCCTGTGTGGCGAGCACTTGCTCTGTATCCCCTGTATGCGCAACCAAGATGGCTGCCAACATTTCTTTAACGGTGGTTTTCCCATTGCTACCTGTGAGCGCCACAATCGGCACTTGGAAATGGGACAACCAATGTTGTGCCATCTGCCCCAAAGCTAGACGCGTATTCGCGACTTGCACCGATGGCTGCGCTGGGCTGGGCTTTTCCACCAAAGCTGCTACCGCGCCTTGTTGCAATGCCTGCTGCACAAAGTCATGCCCATCAAAATTCTCACCCGCAATCGCCACAAATAACTGTCCTGGCTGTATCGTGCGGCTATCAATGCCTACGCTGGTAAAGACCACATCAGCACCTCGCATAGGGGCATTAAATAAGGTGGCAATTTCAGACAAGCGCATCATGCTGACCACCTCGACAGTATTTGTTGTACCGTTTCTGCATCGCTAAACGGATATCGCACTCCGGCGATTTCTTGATAGGCTTCATGCCCCTTGCCTGCGACCAATACCACATCACCACTTTTTGCTTGTTGTACTGCCAGTTGTATAGCCTCCGCCCGATCTGGCGAGATATGCAATTTATCTGCACTGATATGTGTGGAGATTTGCCCAATGATGTCTAGCGCATCTTCATCCCTAGGGTTGTCGCTGGTGACGACGACTGTATCGGCAAATTCGTTGGCCACTCTTCCCATTTCTGGACGTTTGCCCACATCACGATTACCTCCACATCCGAATACACAAATCAGTTTGCCGTGACAGCTCACCCGCAAAGTCTGCAAGGCCTTTTGTAATGCATCTGGGGTATGGGCATAGTCCACTACGAGCAATGGTTTTTCAGCACCACCAAACTGTTGCATACGACCCGGAACAGCCTGCAAACGACTCATCACAGCACTCGCTGTGGGCAAATCAACACCAGAGATAAGTAAGCTAGAAAATACCGCCAACAAGTTATAGATATTGAATTCACCAACCACTTGTGCGCGCAATTCCGTCTCACCTTGTGGTGTAATCAGTTTGAGATACATCCCTTGTACGGACATCACAGTCTCAATCACGCGCACATCAGCCACCTCACCATGAGTATTGCTGGCTACATTGGCAATTCCATAGGTAAGCACTGGCTTACCTTTTTCTCTCAGGTCTTGTGCAATTTGGCGGCCAAAATCATCATCAATATTGATAATCGAACAACGCAAGCTGGGGCAGTCAAACAATTGACGTTTAGCTTGTCCGTAAGCTTCCATGGTGCCGTGATAATCCAGATGGTCGCGGGTTAAATTGGTAAAGATCGCGACATCAAATTCCACCCCATTGACGCGTCCTTGATGTAAGCCATGGGAGGAAACTTCCATGCTCAACACTTCGGCGCCTTGCGCCACATAATCAGCCATCCAAGCTTGCAGGCAAATCGCATCTGGCGTGGTGTTGGCGGTGGCATTAAGAGCGCTGTCTTGTTGACCAAGAACCCCATGACCCAAGGTACCGATAACGGCTGTTGGGCGCTTCAACTCGGCGAAGCATTGTGCCAACCAATGACTGCAAGAAGTTTTGCCATTCGTACCGGTCACCCCAATGACCCATAGTTGGCGAGATGGATATTCATAAAACTCTGCGGCAATTTGACTGACTTGATGGCGCAATTGTGCAATCGCTTGATGCGGAATAGCAGAGGCTGATTCACCCAATTGTTGCCAATCAAATGCCTCGGCTTCGTAGATCACGCCAGTCGCGCCTTGCTCAATCGCCTGCAAGATATAGTCACGACCATCACGATATTCGCCTGGATAGGCGACAAATAAATTTGCTGGTTTGACTTGCCGACTATCTGCAGTCATTCCAGAGTATGTGTGTTGTTGCCAAAGTGCAGTCATTACATAGACTCCTTCACTTCGGCACTATCTGATGTTGGCATCACGATATTGTCGTTGGGGGCGTCCTGAGGCACGCCCATCATGCGCAAGGTGGCTCCCATGACAGCACTGAATACTGGCGCCGCAACAGCACCGCCATAATATTGACCAGCACTGGGTTCATCAATCATCACTGCCACAATCAGTTTAGGATTAGAGGCTGGCGCCATCCCAACAAAAGACGAAATATATTTATTTTGATAGCCACCTACACCTGGCTTATGCGCAGTACCTGTTTTTCCAGCAACACGATAGCCCATGACTTGAGCTTTAACTGCTGTTCCTCCTGGCTGTACAACAGTTTCCAGCATATCGCGAACGCTGCGGGCATTTTCAGGCGATAGCACTTGTTGACCTACTGGGATTTCTTTACTTTTTATCAGCGTGACAGGTCGCAACTCACCATCATTAGCAAATACCGTATAAGCGCGTGCCAGTTGCAACAAGGTGACACTAATACCGTTACCATAAGACATAGTCGCCTGCTCAATCGGGCGCCAAGTTTTATAACTACGCAAACGTCCAGAAACTTCTCCAGGGAATTCAATGCGTGTCGGCGTTCCAAATCCCATTTGATTGAGCATGCTCCACATAAATTGTGGCTCTAGTGACAGCGCAATTTTGGTCGCACCGACATTGGATGACTTTTGCACCACGCCCGCCACGGTAAGAGTTCCATAATTGTGCGTATCGTGGATAGTGGCAGGACCAATTTTATAAGTACCAGGTGAGGTTTCCAGTCTTGTCTCTGGTCGATATTTGCCTGACTCTAAGCCCATCGCTACCGCCATTGGCTTCATGGTAGAACCTGGCTCAAAGGTATCGGTAAGTGCGCGATTACGTGATTTTCCGGCAATATTTGTGGGGTTGTTGGGGTTATAACTGGGCAAATTCACCATCGCTAAAATCTCACCCGTTTTAGCATCCATCACAATCGCAGACCCGGCTTGCGCATGATGTTGCTCCACTGCTTTAGAGAGCTCACGAAATGCTAAATATTGCACTTTTCTGTCAATCGACAAGACCAAGTCCTTGCCATTTTGTGGCATCTTGGCGGCTTCTAAATCCTCCACAATATGTCCAGCGCGATCACGCAACACGTGACGACTTCCAGACTTACCGGCTAACCAGTTTTGGTATTTCAGCTCAAAACCTTCTTGGCCTTTTTCATCCACCCCAGTAAAGCCAACTAGATGTGCAGTTACTTCACCCTCAGGATAATAACGTCGGTACTCTCGCTGGCTGTAGATACCCGGAATACCCAATGCCATCACATCATTGGCTAACTCTGGAGAAATACGGCGCTTCAAAAACACAAACTCTCTATCTTGATTGGAAAGTTTGCGATTGATTTCTGCCACATCAATTTTTAATCGCTCTGCCAATTTGATTTTTTGTTGCTCGTTCATATTGGCATCTGCAGGGTTAGCCCAAATCGACTCCACTGGAGTGCTAATCGCCAAAGGCTCACCATTTCTATCTTTAATCATGCCGCGATGGGCAAATAATGTAAGCGAGCGGGTATAACGTGCCTCGCCTTGTTTTTGATAAAAGCTACGGTTATAGCTTTGCAAGTAAAGCGCTCGTCCTATCAGCAAAATCATCCCCGCCAAAAGCAAAAACAACAGTACATGGCGACGCCATGCTGGCAGTTTTACCGCCTCCTGTACTTTGCTTCTGATAGGACCTCTTGATCTCATTTTGCTTCGTTCAAACTCTTCTCAATAGTGACAATTTGAATATGTTTCGTTTCCGGCACATGCATATGCAACATATCTCTGGCTACTTGTTCCAATCTGCTATGCATAGCCCAAGTGCTTTGCTCAAGTTGCAACTGACTCCATTCCATATCTAAAGACTTAGCCGTCTCTTTATGTTGCTGTAACTCAATAAATAACTTTCTCGCCTTATGCTGCGAGGTCACCAGACCCATCGCGCAGGCCAGCAAGGCAAAAAACAAAATAAAATTGAGCCGCGTCATTAAGACACCCCAAGCAATTTGCCCAAGGGCTCTGCAGTTCGCTCAGCCACACGCATGACCGCACTTCGACTGCGTGGGTTAGCACGCACTTCTTGCTCACTCGGCTTAATCGCTTTACCCACTGCCATCAATAATGGTTTAGGCAAATCCTTAGCCAGTACGGGCATTTTGGCCGGCAGGTTATCGCGTTGCTGATACTCGCGAACAAAGTGCTTGACCATACGATCTTCCAAAGAATGAAAACTAATCACGACCATGCGTCCATGCGCAGCCAGTGATTGCAAACATTGCTTCAACACTGACGCCAACTCCTCAAGCTCTTGATTGAGATAAATCCGTATAGCTTGAAAGGTACGCGTCGCCGGATCTTGCCCTGGTTCAGTTTTGGGGACTGCCCCAGCCACGAGATTGGCGAGCTGGCGTGTTGTGAGCAGGACTGTTCCCAGCGTGCGTTTCTCAACAATCGCCCTTGCAATCTGTTTAGCAAACCGTTCTTCACCATATGTTTTAATGACCTCTGCTATTGTTTGTTCGCTGGCTTGCGCCAAAAATTCTGCGGCTGTCTGACCCTTGCTCTGATCCATACGCATATCTAAGGGGCCATCAAATCGAAAACTAAAACCACGTTCGGCCTCATCGATTTGTGGTGATGAAATCCCCAAATCCAACAAAATCCCATCCACTTGCTCCAACCCTTGGTCGTGAAGCACTTGGCGCAACTCGGAAAAATGGGCATGCACCAGCAAAAATCTGGAATCTTGAATTTGCCTACCCGCTTCAATCGCAGCCAAATCGCGGTCAAGCGCAATCAATCGGCCTTGACTACCAAGTTTTTGCAAAATCGCTCGGCTGTGGCCGCCGCGACCAAATGTACAATCGATATAAACCCCATCCGAACGGATATTCAACGCATCAACCGCTTCATTGAGTAGCACCGTCACATGGGGCGATGCTGACAATTTCCCTACCTGTTGAGTATTGTTTGGGGAGTGTGAGCCGGCGCTCACAGGGAAAATCCTTCTAACTCTGCGGGCATATTTAGCTCGTCGCCAATGACGACTTGATCTAATTGCTCACGCCAAGCTTGTAAATTCCACAACTCAAAATGACTGCCTTGTCCGACCAGCATGGCTTGCTTATCTAGACCGGCAAACTCCCGTAACACTGACGACACCAGCATGCGGCCAGCGGCGTCCATCACAATATCTTCCGCGTAACCTACTAGCAGGCGCTGAAGCGCACTGGAGCGTTTATCAAAGGAAGACAAAGACATTAACTTGGCTTGGATAGGTTCCCAAGCAGTTGCGGGATACAGCAAAAGGCAACGGTGCGGATGTGCGGTCAGCACTAACTGACCTGAAGATAGAGAATGCAGGGCGTCACGATGCTTGGCTGGAATCGCCAGCCGTCCTTTCGCATCAAGATTCAATGATGAAGCACCACGAAACATAAACACCCTTAAAAAAACACCGTTTCAATAAAAAAAGGGAACATTGACAAAAAACGACTCACAATTGCCTTGTGGAGATGAGCGTATCTAACAATCAATGTTCCCCCACAAAAACCCACTTTCACCCACTTGGTGACACTATAGATAAAAAAAATCACCCTTGCAAGCGTTTTTTGCGATTTTTCCTTTACAGGACAAGGACTTAGCAGTGTTTATTAATAAAAAGACAAAACCCTTAAAAAATAATGGGATAGCAAATCTAGTGAATGTGAAATATTAAGAAAATTCAGCGCAGCCGTAATCTAAAAATTTGACAAATAAATGAGTCAAATCATGGCATTGGGAGGGAAATTGGGGAGTTGATGGGATTTTTTGCAAAGTTGAAATATTACAAAAAAATGGAAGCTGACCGATAAGCCGGGTTCTGTTCTCATTTGCATGAGTGACAGTCATTCCTCTAGGTTTGCAATTACTCACAAACTCAAGCGACCTACCCGCTGACAGCGCGAGCCACGCTATCGCCAGCCTATTTGGTCTTGCTACAGATGGAGGTTACCGCGTTTCACCCGATTAATCTGCAAGCAGATTAATGCGACTCGTCTCTGTGGCCCTATTCCTCGCCTTATATGCCTAAGCACTTTCAGCGTACGGCCGTTAGCCGTCATCCTGCTCTGTGTAGCCCGGACTTTCCTCCCCCCATTGCTGGGCGGCGACTGTCTAGTCAGCTTCCATAGGCATTTTAGCACGCGACTTGCCTTAGCTCTGTGGGACACCGCTATAATCTTAGCTATGAGTGAGAATATGAGCTTGAAGAGAAATTCATGACAGAACAAAAATCAGGGCAATTAGAAGCTTCATGGCATCGCATGATAGGGGCAGAATTTGAGCAAGCCTATATGCATGATTTGCGCGAGTTTTTAAGACAAGAAAAAGCCCAAGGAAAAACCATTTTTCCGCCTAGTCCGCTGATTTTCAATGCC
>RFPI01000039.1 GCA_009926205.1 Methylophilaceae bacterium | reverse complement strand
GTAATAGCCGCCATCAAATACAAGAAAATTTGCAACAAAGTGGCATTTGTACAGACAGTGCTGCCTTACAACATATGGTACGTCGCAATATGCAGGAGATAGGCAAAAGTTTGGTAGAGAGCTTTGCGCTTTGGCAAAAACCTCAGCAAGAGTTGCTCTCATGGGTAAAACCTTTTCGCCATTGGGAGCTAGTAGCGCAGGCAAGATCTCAAGGGCGTGGAATTATTTTTCTGACTCCACACCAAGGGTGCTTTGAAATCACCTCCATCTATTATGGTGCGCATTTTCCTGTCACGATTTTATATCGCCCACCAAAATTACGATGGCTAGGAAAATTGATAGAGAAAGGCAGAAAACAACCAGGCGTTACCCTTGCACCTGCCAATGGAAAAGGGGTACGTTTGCTACTTCAAGCATTGCAACGAGGCGAGGCTATTGGCATTTTGCCGGATCAAACTCCGACCAAAGCCGAAGGAGAATGGGCAGATTTTTTTGGGAAACCGGCTTATACCATGACCTTGGTATCTAAGTTGGCAATCAAAACCAATGCTCAAGTCATCATGGCTTTTGGCGAGCGATTAGAAGATAGCCAAGGATTTGAATTTCATATGCACGCCATTGAATCGGCTCAGGTTGCTACACCAGCATTGCTCAATCAAGCCATAGAGCAACAAATTCGCAAGTGCCCAAGCCAGTATTACTGGGCTTATGACCGATACAAAGCCTCACGCAAGGCGCTAAAGAAGTTAGGTATTTATAGTAAAAAAGCCGGCGATTAAGCGTCTAAACCCGACTTCTCTTGCGCCAAACGCTGTTGGAATTTTTTGGAGTGGAATTTTTGATAGAGCTTTTCAGCGCGATGTTTAACCTGACGCCAAAATCCCTCCTCTAATCCAAAATGAGCCTCCAGCGCTGCATAATGTTGTCGGAACAAGGCCCAATCTTGCTGAGTAAATTGCAAGTCCATCGCTGAGAAATATAACGCAGCCAAGTCTTTCACAGCCGCTCTTAGATTGGGCTTGGATAACATGCGACAGCGATGCAAATCGATCAAATGAAGCTTGGGTTTGGATGGTGAGGAGCCTGCCGCCAAGCAAAAATGACATAGATATAAATCCTGATGATACAGAGCGCGCTGATGCATGGTCGCACTAATTCGCGCCATCTCTTTGATGATGGCCTGCCGCTTGGCTTTAGTTTGTTGATGCGCAAACCACTCATCTAAAGAAGTCACCTCACCTAAATCCCGCGTAATCAAATAGGACTGTTGAGTCGCCGGATTACAGCCGCGCTGATCAAATTTCACCAGAGGCGTTGTCGCAATGCCTAGCGCGCTCAGTTTGCGTATGGCTCGCGCCTCTGTCGATGCGCCTATGACGGGCCATTTCAAACTGCATAGATTTTTGATAATTTCAGCCCAACCCACCCCTAGATGTAATTTAACAAAGTAGGACTGGCCTTGATGAGAGATTTGCATGGTTTTTCGCTTGGGCAGGTTGCGGAAGAAAGTCCCACGCAATTGCATAATCTGATCAAAACCCATGCCTGCAAACGGTGCAGATCGTCGGCTACGTTGTTGCGCCAAACGAATCAGAATATTGGCTTCTGCATGACCGTCATTGTCGCCCATCACCCGCTCGGCTAACTTTCTGCCTGCGCTGGAGAACTTAGCAAGATCAGCCGAAGTCATCATGCGCAACATGGCTTGATCTAAGTCAGCCTGTTGATAAGGGTAAGGTACTACAATCCCCGCCTTGGCGTCCGCCACATAGGTCGAGTAGCCGGTGGTAGCAGTGGTCAGCACTGGCAAACCACAGGCCATTGCCTCCAATATCACCAAACCTGTATTCTCTCGATGCGCAGGGTGGATATACACATCGGCCCCTTGCATCAGTTGCGGAATATCATTCCGCCCAGAAGAGATGATTAATTGTTCTGACACCCCATATTGTTTAGCCAACTTCAACATAGGCTCAGGCTTATCTTGTCCAATAGCAATTAATTTGGCACGCTGCCTCAACGCAACCGGAATACTCGCCAGAGCTGGAATTGCTCTATCTAAGCCCTTCATAAAGAAACCCGACCCCACCAATAAAAATACAAAATCATCTGGTTTGAGCTGAAACTGTTCACGCAAATAGGCACGCATTTTTTGTTTATCTTGTAGGATAAAACGTTGCGCTGGCAGATACGGCGGAATGTAATGAAAGCGGGACTCAGGCGTCTGATACCACTTTTGGAAATTGGGTTTTTCTTGATTGGATAATAAAAGAATATCGGTATCACTATGCTCGGCAAAAATAGCCTGCTCACAGTCAGCGAACCAACGGTAGCGCGGTGTCAGTCGGTATAGCAAGGGACGTTGAGTAAAGGCGCGTTCTTTGAAACATGGATCTGCACCAAAATACACATCTAACCACTGTGCCCGATTAAATCCCAGCACCAAATCAAACGCAGTTTTACTATTCGCACGCTGCTCTATCAGGTTGTGCACCTTATCTAAAAAAACTTGATAGCGACGTATATTGGTAAGTCCCTGACTCGGTAAAACATGCACGACCATATTGCCCTGCGGTTTTTCTCCTTGCCAATCCAATGTAAAAATTTCCACGTAATGCCCTGCATCGGCAAGTCTTTGGGCGATGCGAAGCATATCGCGCTGCATACCGCCAAAGGGAAAATATTTAAAAATCAGAAAAGCGAAGCGCACTGGCTGAACACCTACGGTACAAATAAAGTGGCATTGTATGCGAAAATGCCGGCTATGCTTAAACTGCTAATCGTAAAAACATCCTCGATGGGCGATGTGATTCACAACCTCCCCATCATCAATGACATCCTGCGCCACTACCCAGATGCGCAAATCGATTGGGTGGTCGAGCAATCCTTTGCTGACATTGTCAAATTACATCCTCATGTTCATCAGGTTCTACCTGTCGCCCTGCGGCAATGGCGCAAAGCCCTGTTTAGCGGCTCCACTTGGCAAGCCATATGCGATAGTCGCAAAGCTATCTCCGCCAGCCAATACGATATTGTGTTGGACACTCAAGGCCTACTCAAAAGCGCCTGGATTAGCCATTGGGCTAAAGGAGTGAGGCACGGTTATGACAGTGCGTCTGCACGTGAACCTCTTGCCAGCTTGTTTTATCAACAACGCCATCAGGTGAGCAAAGCGCAACATGCGGTCGTTCGCAATCGTAGCCTAGCCGCGCTAGCGCTGGGCTACAGCATGCCCCCTGCGCAGGCTGACGCAGGCATCGCTGGCCGACAAGCCAACCATCAACTGAGTCAAACGGTCATAGCCCTACATGGCAGCAGTCGTGACAGCAAGTTATGGCCAACTGCACAATGGATAGCGCTTTGTAATGGGTTAGCAAATGATGGATTGCAAGTGCTATTGCCTTGGGCCAGCGCACAAGAGCAGCGACGCGCCCAACAAATTGCTCAATCATGCAGTAATGCAACCGTATTACCTGCCTGCAATTTGCATGAATTGGCACACATCATTGCTCAAGCCAAACTAGCTATCGGGGTAGATACAGGCTTGGCGCATTTGGCCGTAGCACTCAACATCCCCACCATCGGCATTTATACCGATACCGATCCTAACAAGACTGGGCTATACACCCCCGGCAATCCTAAGGTCGTCAACTTAGGTGGAATAGCGCTATCACCCTCAGTAAAAGAGGTATTACAGCAAGTAGAGCGACTTAGTCAGTAGCTCGCATCAAGTTTAGCTAGCCAACATTGATGGGCTAGTAAAAAATTTTCTATCAGCCCTTGAAATCCGCTTTTATGTCCCCACTGAACCTAAGAGTATTAATCAAGGCTATGCAAATTAACACTATTGTTGAGGGATATCATGCAAGAAAACCAATCCGAAAACCAAGAAAATCTAGAACAAGCGGCAGATGCTGGCAGTGATACAGCGGCCACCCCCGAAGCACGCATTGCCGAATTAGAGGCACAACTGGCTGAGCAACAAGCCGCCGTGTTATATGCCAAGGCAGAAGGCGAGAATATACGCCGCCGTGCCATGGACGATATAGATAAGGCACGTAAATATGCACTTGAAAAATTTTCTGGTGAACTGTTAGCGGTCAAAGATAGCTTGGATGCTGCTTTGAACGTCGCCAACGCTACCGTAGAAAGTTACAAAGATGGTGTGGAATTGACCGTCAAGCAACTCAGCAGTGTGTTTGAGAAATTTAATATTGCAGAAATCAATCCACTGGGTGACAAGTTTGACCCCAATCTGCATCAAGCGATTAGCGCCATTGAGGCAGAAGGTGAGCCCAATACAGTACTAAGCGTATTGCAAAAAGGCTACACCCTCAACGAACGTGTGCTACGACCAGCTTTGGTCACAGTGAGCAAAGCAAAATCATCCAGCTAGCGCTTGAAATTGGCAGATTCGTCTCCATACAGTGAACAAGCATCGATATTTAGTTTTTAAGAATTGGCAATTTAGAGATAAAGGAAGACAAGATTATGGGCAAAATTATTGGCATTGACTTAGGTACAACCAACTCCTGTGTAGCCGTGATGGAAGGTGGCAAACCACGTGTGATTGAAAACGCTGAAGGCACTCGCACCACACCTTCGATTATCGCCTACCAGGATGACGGCGAAATTTTGACTGGTGCACCTGCAAAACGTCAGGCAGTCACCAATCCTAAAAATACATTATTCGCGGTAAAGCGTTTAATCGGTCGCCGCTTTGATGAAAAAGAAGTGCAAAAAGACATCGATTTGATGCCTTATACCATTGCTAAAGCCGACAACGGTGATGCATGGGTAGAGGTATTAAATAAAAAAATGGCTCCACCACAAATCTCCGCAGAAGTACTGCGTAAGATGAAGAAAACTGCCGAAGACTATTTAGGTGAAGAAGTCACCGAAGCAGTGATTACTGTGCCAGCTTATTTCAATGACAGCCAACGCCAAGCGACTAAAGACGCTGGTCGTATCGCTGGTCTAGAAGTGAAACGTATTATTAACGAACCCACCGCTGCTGCTCTGGCCTTTGGCTTAGACAAGCAAGAAGGCGATCGCAAGATTGCCGTATATGACTTGGGCGGTGGTACTTTTGACGTTTCCATTATCGAAATTTCTAGTGTTGATGGTGAGCATCAATTTGAAGTGCTTTCTACCAATGGCGACACTTTCTTGGGTGGTGAAGACTTTGACAATCGTTTGATTGACTTCTTGGCGGACGAATTCAAGAAAGAGAATGGCATCGATTTGCGCACTGACTTGTTGGCAAAACAACGCCTCAAAGAAGCGGCAGAAAAAGCCAAAATCGAGTTGTCATCCTCACAGCAGACTGAGGTGAATCTGCCCTATATCACTGCTGACGCTTCTGGCCCGAAACACTTGGTAGTCAAGATTACCCGTGCCAAGTTTGAATCCATGGTGGAAGACTTGATTGAGCGCACCATTGAACCATGCCGTGTGGCATTGAAAGATGCTGGCTTAAGCACCAGTGACATCGGTGATGTGATTTTGGTTGGCGGTCAAACCCGCATGCCAAAAGTGCAGGAAAAAGTAAAAGAGATTTTCGGCAAAGAGCCACGTAAAGATGTAAACCCTGACGAGGCAGTTGCTGTAGGCGCGGCGATTCAAGGCGGCGTATTACAAGGTGACGTGAAAGATGTATTGTTGCTAGATGTAACACCGCTTTCCTTGGGGATTGAAACCTTAGGTGGCGTGATGACTAAGCTGATTAAAAAGAACACCACGATTCCTACTAAGGCATCGCAAGTATTCTCTACCGCTGAGGATAACCAAAACGCTGTGACTATCCATGTGTTGCAGGGTGAGCGCGAGATGTCCAGTGGTAATAAGAGCTTGGGACAATTCAATTTGAGCGATATTCCTCCAGCCCCTCGTGGCATGCCACAAATTGAGGTGACGTTTGATATCGACGCCAACGGCATTTTGCATGTTTCCGCAAAAGATAAAGCCACTGGCAAAGAGAATAAAATCACCATCAAAGCAAATTCTGGTCTTTCTGAGGAAGAAATCAAGCGCATGGAAGAAGATGCTGCTGCGCATGCCGACGAAGATAAAAAGTTGCGCGAATTGGTCGACGCACGCAATCAAGCCGATGGTTTGATTCATAGCGTGAAAAAATCTCTGTCTGAGCATGGTGACAAGATTGATGCTGATGAAAAAGCCAAGATTGAAGCCGCCATCAAAGATCTTGAAGATGTACTAAAAGATGCAGACAAAGAAACTTTGGATGCCAAGACCAATGCATTGATGGAAGCTTCGCAAAAATTAGGCGAAAAGATTTATGCCGAACAACAAGCGCAAGCGAATCCGGATGCTCAACCACAAGGCGAGAAAACGGTAGATGCCGAAGTGGTCGATGCGGAGTTTGAAGAAGTGAAGTCAGACAAATAATCTTGCCGCTGACATACCAAGCACACTGCGGCTTAGCTGTCAGTGTGCTTTGTCACTTAAGAAAGATACATTAAATCTGAGCAGTATTTGGGATTAACCCTGATTGAGAAATAACACACCATGGCAAAAAGAGATTACTACGAAGTGCTAGGACTAAATCGCGATGCCTCCGAGGAGGACATCAAGAAAGCTTATCGCAAGCTGGCGATGAAGTACCATCCTGACCGCAATCCAGACAATCCCAAAGCAGAAGAAAGCTTTAAAGAAGCCAAAGAAGCTTATGAAATTTTGTCTGATGGTCAAAAACGTGCGGCCTATGACCAATTTGGACATGCTGGGGTAGACCCCAGCGCTGGCGGAGGAGGCGGTGGTGCCGGCTTTGCTGATTTTGGTGAAGCCTTTGGCGATATCTTTGGAGATTTATTCGGTGGCGGCGGAAGACGCTCAAATGTGTATCGTGGTGCAGACTTACGCTACAACATGGAAATCTCACTAGAGGATGCAGCGCGAGGCACAGAAACCAAAATCCGCATTCCTGTGATGACTGGTTGCGAAACTTGTCATGGCTCAGGCGCTCGCCCAGGCACTAATCCAGTGACCTGTAGCACTTGCGGCGGTCATGGCCAAGTGCGTATGCAACAAGGATTCTTCTCAGTACAACAAACTTGTCCAAAATGTCATGGTAGCGGCAGGATGATTACCGACCCTTGCCCAACTTGTCATGGCGGCGGTCGCGTCAAACAGCACAAAACCTTGTCTGTCAAAATCCCTGCGGGGGTAGATAACGGTGATCGTATACGCTTACAAGGTGAAGGCGAGGCCGGTGTCAATGGCGGTCCAACTGGTGATTTGTATGTGGTTGTACAACTAAAACAGCATGCTATTTTTCAGCGTGAAGGCGCTAATCTACATTGTGAAATGCCGATTAGCTTTGCTACTGCGGCGCTGGGCGGGGAGATTGAAATCCCTACCTTAGATGGACATGCCAAAATGCGTATTCCAGAAGAAACCCAAACCGGCGCAGTATTCCGACTGCGCGGTAAAGGCATCAAACCATTACGTGGGCATAGCCCAGGTGATTTGATGGTGCATGTCGTGGTCGAAACGCCGGTAAAATTGACTGAACGCCAACGCGAACTGTTGCAAGAGTTTGCCGATATTAGCGAACAAGATTCTGGTAAGCACCATCCACGCTCTAAGGGCTGGTTGGATAAAGTCAGAGATTTTTTTGAGTAATAAAAAAGCCGCTCAATGCGGCTTTTTTATTCACTAAGCTTAAATAGCGGGCGTTAAATTAATAAGTCCCTTTTTGGATAAACTCTATCTTGTAGCCATCAGGGTCCTCGATAAAAGCAATCACGGTGCTACCATGCATCATCGGACCAGCCTCGCGAATCACCTTGCCTCCCGCTTGTTTAACTTGCTCACATGCTTGATAGGCGTCATCCACCTCAATGGCAATGTGTCCAAAGGCTTTACCCATCTCATAACTTTCAACACCATAGTTATAAGTCAGCTCCAGCACAGTATGATGTTTCTCATCACCATAGCCCACAAACGCTAGACTAAACTTTCCATCGGGAAAGTCATGCTCACGCAGCACCTTCATCCCTAACACTTGGGTATAAAACGCTTTCGAGCGCTCCATATCTCCAACACGTAACATGGTATGCAACATACGCATCATTCATTCCTTTTCTTAAGTTGACTGTTTAGCTGCCATCAAAGCAGCGTATTTGAGCTGCAACTGGTCCTTACTCTCGACATAGTCGGGATTAAACGGAATACAGTTAATCGGGCATACAATCTGACATTGTGGCTTGTCGTAATGACCTACGCACTCGGTACACAAATGCGGGTCTATCACATAAATTTCAGGTCCCTGTGAAATAGCATCATTGGGACACTCTGGTTCACAGACGTCACAATTGATACATTCATCGGTAATCATTAAGGCCATACTGCACTCACACTTAAATCAAATAGTTTGGATTTTTTGCTGGATACAAGTCTTGATATAAGGCGATACGAATTGGGTCACATCTCCACCCAAGGAAGCCACCTCACGCACCAAGCTAGAGGAGATAAACATAAACTGCTCACAAGGCGTCAGAAAAATTGATTCGACTTGCGGAAACAACTTACGATTCATACCCGCTAATTGAAACTCATACTCAAAATCTGAAGCCGCACGCAAACCGCGAATCACTGCTTGCGCCCCTTCGGATTGGACAAAGTGCATCAGCAATCCATCAAACCCAACGACTTTTACATTGGGGCAGTCGCTTAATACGCTAGTCGCCATTTGTACGCGTTTATCCAACTCAAAAAATGGTTGTTTACCAGGATTTTTCGCCACCCCTACCACTACCTCATCAAAAAGCTTGGCTGCACGGCGCACGATATCTTCGTGCCCAAGCGTCATGGGGTCAAATGTACCAGGGTAGACTACCTTAAGAATTTTTTGCATCTTGCTCACCATTCCAGTCGGAATGGGCATTTTACCCACTAACGCGGTTTTAATAAATGATAGAAAACATGTCCTGCTCGCCCCTGCTTGATCAGTTCAAATTGAGCCGTATCTTGCAAGGCGACTTCAGCCTCAGCATACAACAGCCCATCAGGGCTCAGATGCGCAGCCAACACAGGCAAGCATTTTTCCATCCATGCTTGATGATAGGGGGGGTCACAAAAAATGACATCGAAGGGCAGCTGATGACTGGCTAAAAACTGCAAGGCATCTGCTTGCACAATATGGGCATTGTCTGCCTGCAGTGCTTGTTGGTTGGCTTTGAGCGCTGCCACCACCTCGCGCTTGTTTTCCACTAACACCACTTCACGTGCACCACGTGACAAACTTTCAAAGCCCAATACGCCTGTTCCAGCGAATAAGTCCAAACAACGCAGGCCAGTCAAATCTTGCCCCAGCCAATTGAATAAGGTCTGCCTCACTCTATCGGGCGTGGGGCGCAAGCCCTCCGCGTCGGGGAAGCGCAACAAACGACTGCGCCAAACCCCAGCGCTAATACGGACTGAGTTGTTGGCTGTAGATTTAATTATGGACTCTCCGCTCCCACCACCACGGTCACCATATTGGCAGGTTGAATGCGTCGTTGGAATGCTTGTTTAATTTGCGCGGTGGTCACTTGGTTCACTCGCTGATTGAAATCATCCAAATAGCTTAATGGTAATTGATAGAAACCAATTAAAGCCAGA
Source organism: Methylophilaceae bacterium (assembly GCA_009926205.1). GTDB lineage: Bacteria > Pseudomonadota > Gammaproteobacteria > Burkholderiales > Methylophilaceae > RFPI01. The sequence continues at coordinate 3,372 of RFPI01000039.1, read as the reverse complement.
TATTCCAAAATTTTGCTATTGCTATCCAAACGCAATGGGAATCCTCCCGTAATGTTTTGTTTGGCCGCTTTCAGCTCGGCCTCATTCGGGCCATTATCAATAAACGCTTGCAATGTAGCTCGCACCAAGGTTAAGGCTTCATTAGCCTGCTCCTTTTTGGTTTGCAATCCCACTTGGAAAGGCCCCAACTCCGCCAGCGGCATGAAATAGCTATACACGCTATAAACCAAACCACGTTTTTCACGCACTTCTTCCGTCAAGCGCGAGACAAAACCGCCACCGCCCAAGATATAGTTGCCCACATACAGCGGGAAGTAGTCTTCATCGCCGCGCTTGATGCCGGGATAACCCAACAAAATATGTGCTTGTGTCGCTGGATGAGGAATACGCTTTTCTATCGGGGCAGTCGGATAGCTCACTTTAGGCAAGGCTGCTGGTGCCTCTGCTTGTGGTAAACCTGCCGCAAGACTATCGGCAATCTGTTCAGCTTCACTACGGCTGATATCGCCTATCATGGCAATCACTGCAGACTTAGCGCCATAGTACTGCTGATAAAATTGTTTCAAATCATTGGCTTGTATAGACTTTACGCTTTCCAGATCACCATCCTCATCTTTACCATAAGGGTGATTGCCATATAAGCCAGCATAAAAAGCTTTGTTGGATATGCTCTCTGGCTGCGTCATGGATTCCTGTATACCTGCAATCACGCGTGCCTTTTCGCGAGATAACACCGCAGCGGGGAAATCAGGTTGTTGCAGTATTTTGCGATAGATGTCCAAAGCCAAGCTACGTTCACGTTGATTGCTTAGAGTACGCAAAGTGAAGCTAGACTGATCGGCATTCACTCCGCCGCCAAGAGTGGCGCCTATATCAGCCATTTTTTTGGCAATTTGCTCATCGCTCAAGCCACCTGCACCCAAGGTCATCATGAAGCGGGTTAAGCCTGCTACGCCAGTTTTATTATCTGCATCTCTAGCGCTACCGGCATGAAAACCTGTGCTGATGTCGAGTATGGGTAAATCATGATTTTCCACGAATAACACCTGAGCACCTTGTGCAGTTTTCCATTGCTGAATCTTTACGCCCGCTTGCGCTGTAGTAGCAAGCATGCTGGCGATGATGCCAAAACACAGGAGAGAGAGGGTTTTGCTGACCCATGAGAAAAGCTTAGTGAACATGAGGTTTTCCTTTTGGCTTGGTATCAGTAATCGGTTGAGGGTCGAGTACCGCCACCGTCATATTGTCTTTACGCAAATATTTTTGCGCCACTGCTTGCACTTGTTGTGCGGTAACCGCACCCAAGCGAGCTGGGTAATCTTTGAGCATTTTGTGGGAATAGCCTATGGTCTCCAAAGTGCCAATTTGCATGGCTTGATAGAACATAGAGTCACGTTGATATACATCTGCCGCAATCACTTGTGCTTTTACTCGCAACAACTCTTCTTCCGTGATGCCAGACTGCTGTATGCTTTCCAGTTCCTGCCAAATAGCCTGCTCAAGCTCTGCCACCGTCTTGCCTTCAGATGGTGTACCGTCCAAAACAAACAGACTTTGTTTGCCTCTTTGCAACATATCAAACCCTGCATCTGCATCAATCGCGATTTGTTTCTCACGCACCAGGTGCTGGTTCAGTCGCGCTGACGCATTGCCACTGAGGACTGCAGCCAAAATTTCCAATGCGTAGGCATCTTCCTGTGGGCTATCACTCAATATAGGTGGCACATGAAACCCCATCATCATATAGGGCAACTTGGCTTGTGCTTTGACCGTGATACGACGTTCACCTATTTGCGTAGGCTCTTGTTGCGGCTTTCTTGCAGGCAAAACATGCGGCTTGAGCGGGCCGAAATATTGTTGTGCAAGTTTGTACACCTCATCTGCCTGAACATCGCCAACCACAACCACTGTGGCGTTGTTTGGGGCATACCAATTTTTATACCATTCGCGCGCATCCGCTGCCGTCATATTCTCTAGGTCATTCATCCACCCTACGATAGGACGGCCGTAGGGATGGGCTTGGTAAGCGGTGATATGAAACTGCTCACGTACTTTAGACTGTGGTTTGTCTTCAGTACGCCAGCGACGCTCTTCCATTACCACCTTTATTTCTTTAGCAAATTCCTCATCACTGAAATTTAAGTTGGCCATACGGTCAGCTTCCAATCTAAAGGATAGCGGTAATTGCGATTTTTCTAATTGCTGAAAGTAGGTAGTGTAATCCTGTGAGGTGAAGGCATTTTCTCGGCCACCCGCAGCGGCTACCAAGCGAGAGAACTGACCGGCCGGAACTTTATTAGTGCCTTTAAACATCATGTGCTCAAGCACATGAGCCACACCGGTTTTGCCATTCACTTCATCTAAGCTACCAGCGCGATACCAAACCTGTGAGACGACCACAGGCGCGCGGTGATCTTCTTGCACAATTAGCTTAAGGCCGTTACTGAGTACATATTCTTTGCTATCTGCCCAGGCCGAACTCGCGAGCAAATGCAGTACACACCATACAAAAAGGATTTTTTTCAATCTATTGATCTCCAGAAAGGCTGCACATAATAGCCAAGCCATACAAATTTGAATACAGGCATCTGACCTTAATATAAGCTGGGAAGTTCTAACTTAAAATGAAGTTATAATAGACCTTTATATATCAAATTATTATTTAGATATAGAAATTAAGTATTTTTAATTATTATGAAACCCCTTTATATTGCATTCCGTTCTGAAATTGCCCTGATAAAGGATTTTAAATTGAAACCAACCAGCGAAGTGTTAGCACCAGCAGTGCTCAAGGAATTGCTTGAAGCAATCCAATCTTTGCGCTTTGGCTCAATTGAAATCACTGTACATGAGGGCAATGTCACGCAAATTGAGAAGCGTGAAAAACTCAGATTTAACAATGCAAAGTCTACTGTATCAAACAGCGGCAAAGTGAAAGATGATTAGGTCGAATCTACCTAAGAAGAAGATGATTCGACAGGAGAATATGATGAAAAAAATATCAACCAAAAAAGTCAGCCATCCATTGCTGCTTGCTACCCTGGGATTTGCTTTGGGGACTTTAATCAATAGCACATCAGTATTGGCTGATGAAGCAACGAGTGGCCCAAGCCAAACTGAACTGGAAAAAATTAATGCCCGCAAAGCTGAGGTAGCGGCTGAAATTCGTGCTGCCGAAATTGCCAAAAATGGTTTTTACGTAGAGAGAAAAAGCTATGGCACTGGCAAGGAAACAGATCCTCCTCGCTATGTTAAGCAAGCCAATAAAACATGGTTAAAAGATTACGATGCTTTCGCCGATGTCAATTGGCTAGATATTGGGTTGGAATATCGTGCACGATTTGAGCATCGAGATCGAGATTTTAGACGTGC
>RFPI01000038.1 GCA_009926205.1 Methylophilaceae bacterium | reverse complement strand
CGATACCATCAGCCCTAACCAAGCCAATATCTACCAATACCTGAATTTCAACCTAATGCCAGACTATCAACATAAAAAAGTGATAGGCATCGCAGCGGCTTAATTTGTTAGGTGATATGGTGCTCAAGGATGTATTGAGCGCCATCATCTACAGCAAGTTTATCTGTTAGATAAGGCATGACATTCTCAAGGATGCTGGGGAGTGTCCACGGCGGGTTGACGACAAAAAGTCCGCTGCCATACATGCCAAACCCAGAGGGGTCAGCATGTTGAATTTGCAAACTGACATTGAGCCAACTCTCTGCCCCCAGCTCATGCAGTTGTTGCAACATATGCATCGGTTCTCGGCGTGGCAATAAGGGATACCAAATCAGATAAGTGCCGGTCGCGAAACGAGCTATGCAGTCATGCATAATCTGCACCACCTTTTGATAATCCTGTTTCACCTCATAGGGTGGGTCTATCAATACTACGGCACGGCGACACACTGGGGGTAACAAGGCTTTTAATCCGCCAAAGCCGTCGCGCAACTCGCACATCACCTGTTTATGTTGGCTAAATTGCTTTTTTAGTAGGGTGAAGTCGTTTGGATGTAACTCAAATAATCGCATCCTGTCTTGTTCTCTCAACAGTGCTTTAGCGCAAATGGGTGAGCCAGGGTAATTGTTTAATTCGGCTTGTTTAGGGTTGGATGGGCGATTCAGCGTCTTAATAAAATTCACATAATTGGCCAGCTCGCTCGGCAAGTCAGTTTGCCGCCAGAGTTTAGCTATACCCGATTGATATTCATCGTTTTGTGCAGCAAACCCATGCTGCAAGGCATACATGCCAGCGCCTGCATGGGAATCCAAATACCAAAAAGGTTTATCTTTTTGCCCCATATAGGCGAGAACCTGCATTAAGACGAAATGCTTGAGGACATCGGCATGATTGCCGGCATGGAAGGCGTGACGGTAACTTAACATAGAGCGAGATTATAGGGCAAAGCTCGCTTGCCAGCAGATTCTTTAGCAAGATATAAAGCGAGAGTGATTGTCACAAGTGTTCACTATCAGCTAGCATTACTCCTATGAGCGCACATCATTTAGAACACGGTCATTCGCATGACCATCACCACCATCATTTTCAAACCAAAACCCGTTCCCAATTGCTATTACCCTTTGCGTTGACTTTAGTCTTCGCCATTGTCGAGGCAGTGGGCGGGGTGTTTACAGGTTCTTTAGCCTTGCTTGGGGATGCTGGGCATATGGTGTCTGATAGCGCCGCGCTTGGGTTAGCTTGGTTGGCAAGTTGGATTGCACAACGACCACAAAGCGCCAGCCATAATTTTGGCTTGGTGCGCATGGAAGTCTTGGTGGCGGTGGTGAATGCGCTGCTCATGTTGTTTGTCATCGTCGAGATTTCGCTAGAAGCTTGGCAACGGTTGCACCATCCGCATGCCATTGTGGTGCGCGAGATGATGTTAATCGCATTATTAGGCTTGCTGATTAATATCTTTGTGGCTTGGTATTTGCACAGAGATCAGGATGGAAAACACAATATCAATCAACGTGCGGCGCTGTTGCATGTGTTGGGAGATTTGCTGGGTTCTCTCGCCGCCTTGATTGCAGGGGCAGTGATTTATTTGACCGGCTGGGTTGAGATCGATGCCTTACTGTCCTTATTGATTGTGCTGTTGATTGGCGTTTCCTCGCTTCGATTATTACGCGAAGGCATCCATGTGTTGATGGAAGGGGTGCCTATGCATCTTCACCACCAAGATATCTTGCAGCACCTGAAACAACAAAAGCATGTGCTAGATGTGCATGACTTGCGTATATGGGCGATTTCTTCTGACCATATTGCGCTGACGGCTCATATCAGAGTGGCAGATTTGCAGCACTGGCCAAACTTAATGCATCATCTGCAACATGAGCTAGAAGATCATTTTGGTATCCACCACATCGTCTTGCAACCTGAGTGGTCGGATACTAATCCTGTCATTAAAACTTAGACTATTTCATGAGGTCATAGCGATTAGGTTCACGTGTATGAATCATGATTTAGCCCAAATATTTTTCAGCAAATTTTATACAGCAAGGAGCCAAACATGCCTTATATCAATATCAAACATGCGGGGCCATTGAGCCGTGAGCAAAAAGCCGAGATTGCTAAGCAAGTTACCGACACTATGGCCAAAGTAGCGCATAAACCAGCGAATTACACTTATGTGACCTTTGATGAAGTCTCATACGAAGATTGGGCCATTGCCGGCAAGTTGTTGGACGAATAATTGCAGGCTTTTGACCCCAAACCATTTCTAAAAAATTTACCTCATCTGCCGGGCGTGTATCGCATGCTCAATCAGGCAGATGAGGTGATTTATGTAGGCAAAGCAAAAGACCTAAAGAAGCGCGTTTCTTCCTATTTCAATAAAAATCTGCCCAGCCCTCGTACCAAAATGATGGTCTCGCAGATTACCAAGATTGAGACCACTGTGACGCATTCCGAAGCGGAAGCGCTGTTGCTAGAAAACAATCTCATCAAGAATTTTATGCCACGTTATAACGTGCTATTTCGCGATGATAAGTCCTATCCCTATATCACCATTACTGGGGATACTTTTCCTCGCTTGGCCTTTCATCGAGGTACGCAAAAAAAAGAACAGCAATACTTTGGACCATTTCCCAATGCGGTGGCGGTGCGAGAAAGCATACAGTTGCTGCAAAAAGTGTTTAAGTTACGTACCTGTGAGAACTCGGTATTTTCTAATCGCACTAGACCCTGTTTGCAGTATCAAATTGAGCGTTGTACCGCACCCTGTGTCGATTTCATTTCAAAGCAAGATTACGCCGAAGATGTGCAGCATGCTGTGATGTTTCTGCAAGGACGCGAGCAGCAAATAATGGATGCGCTTGGCAATAAGATGATGTCAGCGGCAGAGCAACAAGAATATGAGTTGGCGGCGGTATATCGCGACCGTATGCAAAGCTTGCGTCAGGTGCAGGCCAAGCAATTTGTCAGCGATTTTTCTGTGGATGATGCAGATGTCGTCGCCTGTGTGGAATATCAAGGTCAGCACTGTGTTAATTTGGTCATGGTGCGAGGTGGTAGACACTTAGGGGATAAAAGTTTTTTCCCCAAAAATGCAGAGCAGGAATCTATCGCCGATATCTTGCGTGCATTTATTCAGCAACATTACACAGCGCAAAATACGCCACCACTCATCGTGCTTGGCGCACCCTTGGAATGTGAAGATTTGCAGCAGTGGTTGAGCGAGCAATCGGGTAGAAAGATTCGTATCAACAGCAATGTGATTGGGCAAAAGCGGGTCTGGCTCAAAATGGCTGAAACCAATGCCGAGTTGGCACTCAAGCAAACTTTGGCGCAACAGGCCAATCAACAGTTGCGACTGCAAGCTTTGCGTGAGGCACTCAATCTTCCTGATAGTGTTGAGCGCATAGAGTGTTTCGATATTAGTCATATGATGGGCGAGGCAACGATTGCCTCATGTGTGGTATTTGATAAGGGCGATATGCGTCATCAAGAGTATCGCCGCTATAACATCACCGACATCACCCCTGGGGATGATTACGCTGCTATGCGTGATGTGCTGACACGACGCTATAAAAAGGTAGCAGCAGGTGAGGGCAAGATGCCGGACTTGGTTTTTATTGACGGCGGAAAAGGGCAATTGGGTGTTGCGCATGAGGTGATGCAAGAAATAGGTTTGGTCGATATTATTTTGGTGGGCATAGCCAAAGGCGAGGAGCGCAAGCCAGGGCTAGAGCAAATGTTTTTCCCGGAAAACTCAACTCCGGTGATGCTCAATAAAGACAATATAGGCTTACATTTACTGCAGCAAATTCGCGATGAAGCACACCGATTTGCGATTACGGGCCACCGTGCAAAACGAGGCAAAAAACGTATGCAATCCTCCTTGGAGGAAATTGAGGGTATTGGGGCTAAGCGTCGCAAGAGTTTATTATTGCGTTTTGGCGGCTTGCAAGGTGTGAAAAATGCTAGTATTGATGAACTCGCGCAAGTCGAAGGCATCAGCCGTATGCTGGCAGAAAAAATTTATCAGGAGCTACATTAAATGCAATGGAATTGGCCTAATACCTTAACCGTCGGTCGCATCGCCTTTATTCCTTTTTTTGTCATGCTGTTTTACGTGCAACCTATGCTGACAGAGTATGAGGTCAATTTATACGCCACGATTATTTTTGTATTGGCTAGCCTCACAGATTGGCTCGATGGATACCTTGCCAGACGATTGCAACAAACCTCCAAATTTGGCGCCTTCCTCGATCCCGTAGCCGATAAATTGATGGTTGCCGCAGCGCTACTGATGTTGGTCGAATTAGATCGAGTAGGTGCCATTATTGCCTTGATTATCATAGGCCGTGAAATAGCCATTAGCGCTTTGCGCGAATGGATGGCGGGTTTGGGGCAGGGAGGTAGTGTGGCGGTGGCGATGATAGGTAAGCTAAAAACGATCGCGCAAATGATTGCTATCCCTTTCTTGCTCTACGACTATCCTTTGTTTGGGATAGATATTGATTTTTTAGGGCGTGTTTTAATTTGGATTGCAGCCTTTTTGACTTTGCTCTCAATGGCTTATTACTTAAAAGCAGCTTTGCCAACCATAAGAGGCCATCAATAAAGCGCTGTTTCAGCGCTGAGAATGCTTGACAGAAGGCCGAAAATCTTTAAAATGCTCGCTTTCTTTGACGCGGGAATAGCTCAGTTGGTAGAGCGCAACCTTGCCAAGGTTGAGGTCGCGAGTTCGAGACTCGTTTCCCGCTCCAACATTCAAAAAGGGAAAGCTTCGTGCTTTCCCTTTTTAACTTACACCTCAACTGATGATGTTTCGGCTGAGGTTATGGCGCGATAGCAAAGCGGTTATGCCGCGGCCTGCAAAGCCGTTTAGGCCGGTTCGACTCCGGCTCCACCCATCTAGCCCGGGTGGTGAAATTGGTAGACACAAGAGACTTAAAATCTCTCGGCTTTACGGCCGTGCCGGTTCGATTCCGGCCCCGGGCACCATCACTTAAATAATATTGATTCAACGATTAGAGAAGAACTCTCTAAAAAAGGATTGCGATTAAATCGCTATTTAGTCTGCTTTAATACTTTGTCAGTAATATCGACTTTAGGACCAATATAAGCGCCAGTATTGAACAGGATAAGGTCATACCCTTCTTTCTCGCCAATATTGTTGATTGTTTGGTTGATGTTATTTTGGAAGTTATTAATCTCTTCGCGTTTGCGCAACTCAAAGTCCTCGTGCTGTTTGGCACGTTTGCGATCTAAATCGAGACGTTGGCGCTGTAAATCACGTCGTTTGTTTTGTAATACTGTCGCAGACAAGCTGGCAGACTCTTTTTCTAAAGCAGCTTCTTTTTCAGCTAATTGCTTATCAATTTTCTCTAGTTCTGCATTGCGAGGCTTGAATTCGTTCTGCAGTTTTTTGCCGATATCCAATATCTGCTGAGATTGCATAATAGTCTTCATTTGCACATAGCCAACCTTGGGCTCGGCAATAGCATTGATGGAAAGCACCAATAAAAGCGCAAAAAGTGCAGATTTAAAAGAGTTAAGCAATATGGATTCCTTCGGAAAATTCAGCCGCTTGCGCTATTATAAGCGAAATTTTTATCTTTAAAGCTTCTTGATGACCAAACATGTCTACATGTCATCCAATTTTAGGAATTCATCTGAAATGTATTTGCGCCTGATTGCTGTTGTTTTGTGTCTTTTGTTACTCAATGCTTGCGCTCCAACCGCAACGGCGGTTAAAGGCAAGGTTGTTCCAACCCAGAAAGATACCAATTCAATTAATCAATTAATGAAGTCTGACCTAGATCGAGTGGCAGATTTGGAATTAAGAGAAAACACGCAAAGTTTGCGTACATTGATGACCAAAATGTATAAAAGAAATCCCGTTGAGCTTAAAAAAAGTACTTCAGACACAGTAGAAAAAATGGTGGACTGGGTGTTTGAGGGAGACCATGGCTGGAATTTTGAAATGTTAAATAATGCCCAGGACCTCGATGCGATGTATTTGGCTTTCAAACCAGAGTACAAGGGGGATAGAGTGCTTGCGTTTATTGTCGGAATTCAAACGATGATGATTAAAGCACGTGGCAATAAAACAGAGTTTTATATCACCGATGTGGTCGACCCGCAAAGTGTATATAACACCGCGCGAAATATCGAAATTGCCGCTTGGAAGCTCTCCAATACGAGAGATGAGAATGGTAATTTATATTTTTTAACTAATGAAATGCAGGCAGGAAAAGACCAAAATCTATCGTTCGAGAGAGAGATTGGCAAAATGATAGGGCGTACAGATCTTTATGCTGAGGTGCTGGCAGAGCGCTCGCAGCGCGGCATCACGAAATTTACTCAAGGCTTCGCTACTAAGGTGTTTCTGCCAATTTCCATCCCATTTGCTCGTTAGCTGCCTTTATAATCTTTCTAAAGATGCCCTCGTAGCTCAGTGGATAGAGCATCCCCCTCCTAAGGGGAGGGTCACACGTTCGATTCGTGTCGAGGGCGCCACCAAACTCTTATGCAGCAGAAGCCGTTTATGCAGTGCGATACTTAAATTTAATCCATCTAAGTGCAATCGACATGCTGTATAGCAAGATGAGAGAGCCAAAGAAATCACCAAAAAACATCACTGCGGTATCACGCGAAAACCCAGCGTTTATGCGCATATGGAAATAGAACTGATGGAAAAGGCTGTTGAACAGAGCGGAGATAAGAGAAATCAGCAGGAGTTTTTCTGCAGATAGGCGAGTAAATAAATTATCGAGCTTGAGTAAATATCGGGAAAAATGGACTGCCAAATAGGGATTAATCGAGGAAATCAGGGCTACAATCAAAGGATTGCCGATGGTGAACCCATTCCAGAAATAAGTAATTAGGGTGCCCAAGAATAAGCCGATTACGCCCAATTCGGCGAATATAATCACCGATACGATACGAACCCCTTGGGGAATAAATATCCAATGAACAAAACGGTTAGAAGAAAACTCTTTGAAAAGGAAGATATTCAGCTGGTAGATCAGCGCCCAAACAATGATGATGCCGATGATAATGATTGCGTTTTTTTTCAATTCCACCGAGCCAAACTCTTTCTTAATGCCCTTGTAATGATTGGAGCATTAACTTTCCAAGATTATCAAAATAGGAAATGGTCAATTCAGTAGGCTGAACAAATTTGACTCGGTTGTCACGGCTATCCATTAGTAATTCCACATAACCCTTTTGACGAAGTTTCTTCAAGTTTCTGAAGACGGTGGCTGGCGATGAATAAGCCACATTATTGATCACTTCAACCACTTTTACCTCTTGTTTCTTTACCCAATAGCTATTGAGATGTCGAATTAAGCAGCGCTCATCTGGGCTAAGTTTTGGAAATTCTGTTAAATCGTCAATGGCATGAGTCAGATTTAGAAAGATTTGGTACATGCTGGCATGTTTTGTCATGTTTGCCTAAGTGGTTTTGATTTGAAGTATTTATTCTGTAGATATGCAGAATAATTGTCAATATTTTAAGAATTTAATATTGGTATTAAAGTCCTGGAAAGCATAGCTTTTATTTGCGCTAGCCGAGCTTTTCCGCTGGCTTTGCTCTCTTCTTGGTTTTGCGTAGCATTGCCACCAAAATGACGCACATCATCTGCGGGCATTTCTGCTAAAAAGCGGCTTGCCTCGCAAATCTCTACCTCACCTGCACGCTTACGTTTTTGACACCATGAAATATTCAGCGATTTTTTGGCACGTGTAATGCCAACATACATCAGTCGTCTCTCTTCCTCGACCTTGTCATGCTCTATGCTTTCGCGGTGCGGCAATATGCCTTCTTCAACGCCGACTAAAAATACATGGCCATATTCCAAGCCCTTAGCCGCATGCAAGGTGGATAGTTTGACCGAATCTAACTCGCTATCATTTTTATCCTCCAACATGCTCATCAATGCCACCATCTGGGTGAGGCTGAGCAGATCACGTTCCTGACCATCCTCATCGGTAGCTTTGCGACAAAGCCATTGAATAAATTCACTGACATTTTTCCACTTTATTTCAGCTTGTCTTGGCTCTTCACTGTCATACAAAAAAGCTTCGTACTGAATGGCTTCTAACATTTGCTGCAGAACTTCCGCGGCAGGATCTTTGCTGGCGCGTTCTTGTATGCGTTGAATAAAGCGACAGAAGGTGAGCAAGTCTTCTAATTGGCGACCACCTAGCTCACTTTGTAAGCCACCCTCAAATGCCGCAGCAAATAGCGAGAGTTGATGTTGCTTGGCATAGTCGCCTAGGCGTTCTAGAGTCGTATTGCCTATGCCTTTTTTAGGGGTGGTTGCTGCGCGAATAAAGGCTGGGTCATCGTCCTCGTTGTAGATAAGTCGCAGATAACTCACGATATCTTTAATCTCGGCCTTATCAAAGAATGACTGGCCACCAGAGATGGTATAAGGAATTTTGTGATTGCGTAAATGCTGTTCTAGCACTCGTGCCTGATGGTTGCCACGGTAAAGAATGGCGTAATCGCCATATTGAGTACGATTCTCGAATTTGTGTGCCATTAATTTCATGACGACAGACTCGGCTTCATGCTCTTCATCTTGTGCAGCACTAATTTGAATCACATCGCCTATGCCATGCTCACTCCATAACTTCTTTTCGAACAGCTTGGGATTATTGGCAATGACATGGTTGGCAGCTTTTAGGATACGCGCCGTGGAGCGATAGTTTTGCTCCAGCTTGATGACTTTTAAGCGTGGGTAGTCTTGGGTAAGTTGATTTAAGTTTTCCACATCCGCACCGCGCCAACCATAAATGGCTTGGTCATCGTCACCTACCGCGGTGAATCTCGCTTCTGGCCCAGTGAGTAATTTGACTAGACGATATTGGCATTGATTGGTGTCTTGATATTCGTCGATTAATAGGTATTTCAGCTTATTCTGCCATTTATTAAGTACCTCGCGATTTTGCTCAAACAATTCCACGGGCAGTTTAATTAAATCGTCGAAATCGACAGCCTGATAAGCTTTTAGTGTTTGTTGATAACGTTGGTACAGTTTGGCAGCGGCAACCAAACCCTCTTCTGTAGCGTTTGCGCTAGCCTGATCAGGAGAAATAAAGGCATTTTTCCATTGCGAGATTTGCCATTGTAGACGACGTAATAAGGCTTTATCTGTGGTAGCTAAAATATCTGCCAATATCTTATAGCTGTCGGCGGCATCTAGAATTGAGAATTGCGCTTTATAGCCAAGGTGGGCGGCTTCCTGCCGCATGATTTGCATACCCAAGGAGTGAAAGGTCGCTATAGTCAGGCCTTTGCTGTTTTCTTTGTCTAAACCTTGGCTGACACGCTCTTGCATCTCTTTTGCAGCTTTGTTGGTAAAGGTAATCGCCGCTATTTCGCGTGCTTGATATCCACACTGCTGAATCAGATAGATGATTTTTTGAGTAATGACACTGGTTTTGCCACTGCCAGCACCTGCCAATACCAGCAAAGGACCATCGAGGTATTTGACCGCTTCGCGCTGTTGGGTATTAAGCTGATGTAACATGAATATTCTTTAAAATTTGCACATGGTCTGATGGTTTTTAGCAGGCGCTATTTTAGCGGTGAGTCCTACTTGGCGCTATGACTGCTTTCAGAATTCTGCTTTAATGCAGCCATTTCATGCTCATCCAAAAAGAAGTGCTGTCACAATGTTGAATGATCACAATTACTTAGCCGATTACCAAGATGCAAATTTTTTGCGTACGCATGTGCGTAGGCTGATGCAAAGCTATCAACATTGGATAGGGCATGCTTTAGTCGAGCGAACGGCAGACACTGATCCAGTCGAGGCAGTGATGCACAGCGAATTTGCCATCGCCTCGCATCGCCAATCGGACGATCCTAAATTTAATTTTGCCAATCTGCGAGCCTTGGCTTTGTTTAAGATGCAAGCAGAGCAATTGATAGGATTGCCCTCAAGATATTCCGCTGAGCCGATGTTGCGCGCAGATAGAGACAAGTTTTTGCAACAGGTCAGCAGTCATGGTTTTGTGCAAAATTATGCCGGGATACGCATTGCCCAGGATGGCAGCCGATTTGAAATTCAGGGGGCGACGGTATGGAACGTATTTGATCCTGAGCATGCTGATTTAGGCGTGTTAGGCCAAGCAGTCATTATTCGCTCAGTTCGTCCTGTGTAGCTTCATCCTCGTCATCTTCTTGCGCCGACTGCAGGCGGCTGGCTAGATGCTGTGCTATGAGTTCAGCCCGACTATTCGGACTTTCTAGACTAATTCTTCCCAAGGTGCCTGACCTAAATTCGGTCAGCAAAGTCATCGCAGTTTTTTCCATATCCCATATTCCAGCGCGCAATTTAAACGCTCTGCGTTTGGCGATATGTTCTAGCAATGCCACGCCATCTAAACCATTGGCCTCACATTGATAACGTTGTTGCAGTAATTGAGGGTAGCGCTGTAGCAAAATGTCCCCAAGAAAAATTGCCACATCCTCATCGATGACCGCATTACGACCGATGGCATGACAAGCTGCAAGCATATAACCATCGCTTTCTAATTCGATTTTAGGCCACATCATTCCCGGTGTATCGGTAATGCTCATTAAAGGGCTCAAGTCAAAGCGCTGTTGCGATTTAGTCACCGCAGGCTCATCACCCACTTTGGCGATTCGGCGATTGAGCAGGGCGTTCATTAAGGTAGATTTGCCCACATTGGGAATGCCCATAATCATCATACGTAAAGGCTTGATGGGCGAGTCTCGATGAGGGGCTAATTGAGCGCAGAGCTTGGGAATCTTATTGGCATCACCAGGCTTTTTACATGACAGTGCAACGGCATGAATATTGTCTTGTCGGTTGAAATGTTGCAACCAGGCTTGGGTTATTTGTGGGTCAGCTAAATCGCTTTTATTCAAAATTTTGAGACAGGGGCGTTGGCGAAACAAACGCATTTTTTCTATCATGGGATTATGACTAGCGGCAGGAATCCGAGCGTCTACCACTTCAATCACCACATCGACATGCGCAAGTGTCTCCTCGGCCTTTTTCTTAGCCTGAGTCATATGTCCGGGAAACCATTGAATCGCCATTCTGCTTATTCCAAATAAATGCTGCATTAAAGTCCGCTATTCTAACATCGCTGACTATGTTGCATGGCTGTCTATGTTGTATCACTCGGGATATTGCTATCGCGATATCCCATTGACTTTCTTATTCTGCCAGCGCTATGAGCAAGCCTGCAGCATCAGTTACAATGCAGGCATGAACCTTATCCCCGAAATCAAACCGCAACAGTCACTTGAGTTGCTCAAGGAACTTCACATCCTGACCCGCGATGGTAAATTGAATCAGGACAGTAGACGCAAATTAAAACAGGTATATCACCTTTATCAATTTATTGAGCCGTTGCTCGAGCAGTTGATGCAACAGGGCGGTGCGCCAGTGTTGGTGGATCATGGCGCTGGTAAATCCTATTTGGGATTTATTTTGTATGACCTGTTTATGAAGCAACACGCCAGTGGCAGCATTATTGGGATTGAGACTAGACAAGAGTTGGTTGAAAAATCTCAGGCTTTAGCCGCAGACTTGGCATTTTCCCGTATGCAGTTTCATCATTTGACTGTGCAACAAGCCTGCGAATCCAAGCTTATTCCTGATGAGGTCGAGATTGTGACAGCGCTGCATGCTTGCGATACAGCCACCGATGATGCCATCCGCTTTGCCTTGCAGAAAAATGCACAATTTATCGTGTTAGTGCCATGTTGTCAGGCCGAAGTGGCGGAAGAATTGAGAAAGCAAAAAAGTCACTCCTTGAGTCAAAAGGCGCTAGCAGAAATTTGGCGTCATCCAATTCATACGCGAGAGTTTGGCAGCATGGTGACGAATGTATTGCGTTGCTTACAATTAGAGTCCCATGGTTATCAGGTGACAGTCACGGAATTGGTGGGCTGGGAGCATTCCATGAAAAATGAGTTGATTATCGCCAAGCGTCAAGGCGCTCCTCGAGGCAATGCCCAACAACGATTATTAGAAATTCTCGACACGCTGAATTTGCAGTCACTGCAACAGCGATTTAGCTAATCTTGCTTGGTTTTTACTTCAACCTCGGCAGAACCTTTTGCCAAGCGCAATTGCAAAGTTTCGCCGGTCACTAACTGCTGGCTATCACGCACAATCTCTCCCGCAGAATTCTGTACCAGCGCATAGCCGCGCAATAGAACACCCTCTGGATTTAAATGCTGTAAGCCACTTTGCAGACGGCTAAGTTGTTGCTGTTGACGTTGTAATTGCTGTTGCATGGAGGTTTGAAGACGTTGTTTTAGTTGGGCTAATTGTTGTTGTTGCAAAGCTAATTGTTGTTGTGGCGAAATCAATCGGCGTGAAAGAAAATCTAGCATCTGATTTTTTTGCATCAGCAATTGGTCAATGAGACGTTGCAGGCGCAAACGATTTTGTATCAATTGTTGAGTCAGCGCCTCTCTTGCAGGACTGGCTAGTTCCGCAGCCGCAGTGGGGGTCGCGGCACGCACATCAGCGACAAAGTCGCAGATCGTGAAGTCCACCTCATGGCCAACGCCGCTGATAGTTGGGATACGACAATCCGCAAGGGCGTGGGCGACGACTTCCTCGTTAAATTGCCATAAATCTTCCATGCTGCCGCCGCCGCGACAAATAATCAGCACATCACATTCTTGTCTTTGGTCAGCTAGCTTGATGGCTGCGGCAATTTGCTCTGCAGCCCCTTTGCCTTGAACGGGAGTAGGGTATATCACCACAGGAATGTTCGGCATGCGGCGTTTGAGTGTGGTCAATACATCATGAAGAGCCGCGGCATCTGCAGAGGTGACGATACCAATTTGTTTGGGGAATGTTGGGATACTGCGTTTACGTGCGGGATCAAACAAACCTTGTTGCTGTAATTTGAGTTTGAGCTTTTCAAAAGCTTCAAATAAGGTGCCAGCCCCAGCGCGCTGCATTTGTTCAATATTGAGCTGAAAGTCACCCCGCGCCTCATACAGCGTGACATTCACACGTGCTTCAACTCGGTCACCTTCTTGCACAATCCAATCGACGGATTGGTTGCGCCCACGAAACATGACACAGCGAACCTGCGCTTGAGCGTCTTTTAATGAGAAATACCAATGCCCAGAACTGGCTCGGGTAAGGTTG